>DASWLF010000459.1:0-3243 GCA_036396255.1 Desulfobaccales bacterium | reverse complement strand
GCAGCCGCACGGAAAAGCTCCTGAAAAAGGTGCCCTTCCTGGTGGTCCAGGACGCCTTCCTCACCGACACCGCCAAATTGGCCCAGGTGGTCCTGCCGGTGGCGGTGCACGCGGAGCAGGAAGGCACCTTCATCAGCAGCGACGGCGCCCTGGGGCTCCTGGCCCAAGCAGTATCCACTAACGGCGTGCGCCCGGATTGGCAGATCATCGTTCAGTTGGGCGAGAAGATGGGCTACAAACTGGGGGCCGCCCATCCCAAGCAGATCTTCCGGGAAATGGCCCAGAATATGCCCCTGTGGGCGGGCTTAAGCCCCAAGGCCGGTTACCCCCGGATGCAGGGCAACTTAACCGGCACCTTCGTCCCCTTCGACGCGGACCTGAGCCTGCCGAGCCGACGGCCTTACACCCTGATCGTGGGCAAGGCCCTGAACCATTCCGGGTCTTTCACCACCCATGCCCCGGACGGCACCTTGAAGTTGATGAGCGTAGCTGAGCTGCAACTGAACCCGGAAGACGCCCAGAGCTTAGGTCTCGCGGCCGGAGACACGGCCAAGGTCACCTCCTCCCAGGGGGAGATCAGCGTGCCCGTGGTATTGTCCCCGGAGATGCCCCCGGGAGTCGTTTTCCTGCCGGAGCATTTTGTACTGCCCCCGGTCCATCTCCTGACCCTCAACTCCAACCTGGTTAGGGTAACCATCCAGAAGGCTTGATATGATGAATCAATTGCCCATCCTGGTAATCGTGACTGCCGTGAAGATCACCCTGATTCTGGTGGTCCTCCTCACCGCCATCGCCTACACGGTGCTCATGGAGCGCAAAGTCCTGGGCTTCATCCAACTACGCTACGGCCCCAACCGGGTAGGCCCCTGGGGTCTGCTGCAGCCCCTGGCGGACGCCATCAAGTTGATCTTCAAAGAAGACTTTACGCCCCCGAGTGGGAACAAGGTCCTCTTTGTCCTGGCCCCGGTCATCACCTCGGTGACTGCGTTCCTGCCCTTCGCAGCCATTCCCTTTGCCGCCCAGATCCTGCCGGAGAGCCTCACCGTTTACGGCTACAAGGTGGACCTGACGGTGGCCGCCCTGAACCAAGGGGTGATCGCGGACGTGAACGTGGGGCTCCTCTATGTCTTTGCCGTCGGGTCCCTGTCGGTGTACGGTGCGGTTTTGGGCGGCTGGGCCTCCAATAACAAGTACTCCCTCCTGGGGGGGTTGCGCCTGAGCGCCCAGATGATCAGCTATGAGCTGGCCCTGGGGCTGTCCGTCATCGGCGTGCTGATGCTGGCCGGCAGCCTGAGCCTGGTGAAGATCGTGGAAGCCCAGAAATCCATGTGGTTCATCGTCTACCAGCCCCTGGGGTTCCTGCTGTTTCTGATCGCGGCCATGGCTGAATGCGCCCGCACCCCCTTTGACTTGATTGAGTGCGAAAACGAGCTGGTGGCCGGCTTCCAGACGGAATACAGCTCCATGAAGTGGGGCTTGTTCATGATGGGGGAATACTGCCACATCATCGTGGCATCCGCCCTGTGCACCACCCTCTTTTTGGGCGGCTGGCAGGGGCCGGTGCTCCCCCCCATCGCCTGGTTCGTGATCAAGACCTTCGCCCTGGTCTTCTTCTTCATCTGGGTTAGGGGCACCTTCCCCCGCCTCCGCTTCGACCAGCTCATGAAACTGGGGTGGAAGGTGATGTTGCCCCTATGCCTGGTGAACATCCTGATCACCGGCGTGATTATTCAGTTTTTACAGAGGTAGTAGATGATTATCCCTTTGCTCAAAGGCCTGGCCACCACCCTGCGCCACGTTTTTACCAAGCCCATCACCTTGCAGTACCCGGAGGAAAAGCGGCAGGTGGCGCCCCGCTTCCGGGGGCACCCGGAGTTGACCATCAATGAGGACGGGGGGCGCCGCTGCGTGGCCTGCACCTTGTGTATGGTGGTCTGCCCCAGCAACGCCATTAAGGGTATCGAGGCCGCGGAGGGTTTGGAGCACGAAAAGTATCCGGTGGCCTTCCAGATCGACCTGACCCGCTGCATCTTCTGCGGCTTTTGCCAGGAGGCCTGCCCCAAGGGGGCCATTAAATTGAATAATCTCTACGAGCTGGCCCAGTATGACAAGAGCCTGCTCATTCTCGATATCGACCGGGCTACGCAGAAAAAGTCCGAACTCCGAATGGCGGATTGGCTGTGATGCGGCCTTTTGCCTGCGGCGTACATAGGAGGCTAGAGGGATGGAGTTGATCTTTTTCGTCTTGGGCGGGGTGGCCCTCATCTCCGGGGGGCTGGTGGTCTTTCAGAGACACCCCTTGCGGAGCGCCCTCTGGCTCATCGTCAACTTCTTCGCGGTGGCCGGCATCTATCTGTTGGCCCACGCCGAATTCATCGCCGCCATCCAGATTATCGTTTATGCCGGGGCCATCATGGTCCTCTTCCTCTTCGTGATCATGCTCCTCAACCTGCGGCAACCTGAGGAAGAGCTGCGCTTCCTGCACCTGGGGCAAAAGGTGGGGGGCATTATCCTGGCGGGCTTCACCGTCCTGCTCCTGATTTACACCATCACCCGGGTGGCCCTGCCCCCGGGTAAGGCCCTGCCCCCGGGACTGGGGAATACGGAGTCCATAGCCAAGCTTTTGTTCACCGACTATCTCCTGCCCTTCGAGGTCACCTCGGTACTGCTCCTGGTGGCCATTGTCGGCGCGGTGGTCCTGGCCAAGACGCGGTTGAAATAACCCCTTGGGGGAAAATGAAATGGTAGTGCCCGTTTCCTATTATCTGGCTTTGAGCGTGGCCCTCTTCGCCCTGGGGGTGATCGGGGTCCTGATCCGCCGGAACGTCCTGGTGATCATGATGTGCATCGAGATGATGCTCAACGCCGTCAATCTGGCCTTCATCGGTTTTGCCGACTATTTCAAGGCCGTGGACGGCCAGATGTTCGTCTTTTTCGTGATGATCGTGGCCGCGGCGGAAGTGGCGGTGGGGCTGGCCCTGATCGTGGCCATCTTCCGCAACCGGGGCACGATGTACGTGGACGAACTCAATATCCTCAAGTGGTGAGGCATACCCCATGATGGACTATGTCTGGCTGATTCCTCTTTTCCCCTTCGTGGGCTTTCTGATTAACGGCCTCGTGGGTAAAAACCTGCCCAAGAGCGTGGTGGGGACCATCGGCTCCGTGGCCGTAGGGTTGAGCTTCCTGGTCACCCTGTGCATCTTCATGCAATTTTTGAAGCTGCCCCCGGAAGCCCGGCCG
>DASWLF010000458.1:0-7074 GCA_036396255.1 Desulfobaccales bacterium | reverse complement strand
CTAACCCCGGGAAATATTTAGTATTTCGATTGAGCAAGAGCAGACAAGCCTGAGCTGCAATAATCACTCGAATTTCATCTGTGATCTCTAAACCGCCACATCCTTCAAAAAGCTTTTCGTGCAAGAAAACATTAATATGCCCATGAAGCTGGTTTCGTAAAGACTCTGGAAGTAACCTGTATATTAGTAAATCTTTCTTAAGGATATTTTTCCATTCATCGGGAAAAGGCAGAGATTGTAATTTTAATCGTCGCTTGTTACGCAATCTAATTCGGAGTACCCAACAACAAACTCCCATAGAAATTAATAGAACAGCGATGTACCCAAAATAATTAATCATCTAAATATTTGGATATTATTTATTGGGTGTAGCCTGCGATTTTCCACAGAAAAATTCCAGCCACCTTCTAAGCTGAGATTATGTGGCGGGCCTTGGCCACTGTGGTCCTAAAATGATTTTTTAGACTATTTGCCATAGTGAAGTCCTTCAACGTTTCTGTCCTTGAAGCCGATTCCTTTCAGCGATGGTATGATAGCACAAATTTTCCCGAAAAAGTAATCCAGGTGGATATGGGGGTTTTTAGACCGGTAACAAGTTTCGGATCAGGGCGTGAAATTTTTAAAATTTGTTGCAAAGTGATTATTGGGCAAACTCTAAGGGGGGCTATTTCGAGGTTTGAAGCATCAATATATCTTGTCACTATCAAAACTTCTCAAGAATTAAAAAAGTTGTGGATATCATCATCTCTATGGAAATGGGCTCTTGTTAGGGGGGATTCGCGGCAGAGAGTGGTTGGGAAAATCCAGATTGCCTGAAGATAACAGGTCTTATTACTAAGTCGCAATCAAAAAATCAGGAATTGTAGGGGCGCACCCGCGTGTGCGCCCTCAATCCAGGGCGGACACATGGGTCCGCCCCTACAAGAGAATTGTCGTTTGGTTGCGACTTGGTCTTAAAAACGTCCATTGGTCAGAGGCTGAAGGATGCTACAAGTTCTTACCGGAACCACGGCGGCAGAAACGCCGGTTCGGGGTAGGGGAGGGCGAGGCTGCTGCTCAGGCTCTCTTCCGTATCCCGGCCCAGGATAAAGCGCAGCAGGGAAAAGCCTTCTTTCTCGGGATAGACGGCTTCCACCCGGCCCTTGATGCCGGCCAGGCGTCCGGCCCGCTCGATGGCGTCCGGCAGGTTGCCGAACTCATCCACCAGCCCCACCGCCTTGGCCTCCTCGCCGGTGTAAATCTTGCCTTCGGCGATGGTCCGCATCTTTTCCAGGGGGATCTTACGGAGGCGGGACACATCCTTCAGGAACTGCTGGTAGATGTTGTTGATGAGCCCCTGCATGTAGGCCTGCTCTTCCTTGCTCATGGGGCGAAAGGGCGAGCCCACGTCTTTGTAGCGCCCGGCCTTGATATTGAAGAAGTCCACTCCGATCATCTTGGACAGGGCCGCCATGTTGGTGAACTGCATGATGACCCCGATGCTGCCGGTGGCGGTGCCCCGGTTGGCCATGATGAGGTCGGCGCCGCAGGCGATGTAATAGCCCCCCGAGGCCGCCAGGGTCCCCAGGGAAGCCACCACCTTTTTCTTCTTCCGGATCTTCTCAAGTTGCTGCAGAATTTCCTGGGAGGGGCCCACCGCGCCGCCCGGGGAGTTGATGCGGACTACGACGGCCTTGATGTTGGGGTCCCGCTCGTAGCGGTCCAGCTGCTTCAGGACGGAGCGGGAGTCGGTGATCACCCCCTTGACCTCCACCACTCCCACTTTTTCCCTCCCCAGCAAGGAGCCTTTGCCCAGGAGAGCGAGAACGGTGACGGTGGCGCCCAGGAACAGGACCACCACCAGAGCGGTGATGAGACAGCCGCTCAGCAGGGGATGCCGCCTGGAGGCTTTGGCCGGAGCAGGGTCATTTTCCATGGGCAGATCGCCACCTCTTATCCCGGGGGAAAGTTGCAAAGGCGAAGAGACGGAAATTCAGCGCCTCGTCGCCCTTACCTTTAGTTTCAGTATGGCCTTCCGTAATCAATGTGACCTTTAAGCCAACATTATGCCCCCCATTTCTAAAGGGGGGGTAAGGGGGGATTAAAATAACCGCTTAAAAATCCCCCTGAATCCCCCTTTAAGGAAGGGGGACTTTATGCTTTCCAAGGCCAAGTCCCAAGGTCGATTCCTGGTCAGGCAATTAAATGGGACATAAGCCTAACCGTTATTTTTGCTCTGCTTCTCTTCCAGGGTTTCCCGGAGAATCTCACCCAGGTTGGAGGTGGCCTCCGTCCGGGAATGGAGGTAATCCCGGTAATGGGACTGCTCCTCGTCGGTCTCCAGCTTGCGGATGCTCAAGCCGATGCGGCGTTCCTGGGGGGAGCTGTGGATCACCTTGGCCCGGATCACGTCCCCCACCTTGAGGGCGGCCATCTTCTGCTTATCCCGGCCCAGCTCGGAGATATGGATCAGCCCCTCGATGCCTTCCTCCACCTCCACAAAGAGGCCGAAATCGGTGATGTTGGTGATGGGACCGGAAACCGCGGCCCCCATTGGAAACCGCTGGTCAATGGTTTGCCACGGATTGGCGGCCAGGTCCTTGATGCTCAGGGAAAAACGCTCGTTGTCCTTGTCGATATAGAGGACCTTGGCCTGCACCACCTGCCCCTTCTTGTAGAGCTCGGAGGGGTGCTTGAACCGCTTGGTCCAGGAAATGTCGGAGATGTGCACCAAGCCGTCGATGCCTTCATCGATGCCGATGAAGATGCCGAAATCGGTAATGTTCTTGATCTTGCCTTCGATGACCGAACCCACCGGGTATTTCTCGCCGATGACTTCCCAGGGGTTGGGCTCCACCTGCTTCAGACTCAAGGAGATGCGTTTGCGCTGGGGCTCCAGTTCCAGGACGGTGCACTCCACCACGTCGCCCACGGTCAGCACCTGGGAAGGGTGGCGAATCTTCCGGGTCCAGGACATCTCGGAGATGTGAATCAGGCCTTCCACCCCCGGCTCCAGCTCCACAAAGGAGCCGTAGTCGGTGAGGCTGACCACCCGGCCGGTGACTCTGGAACCGATGGGATAACTTTCGTCCACCAGGCTCCAGGGGTCCGCCGCCAGCTGTTTCAGGCCCAGGGAGATGCGCTCTTTTTCCCGGTCGAAGCTCAGCACTTTGACGGTGATGGTGTCCCCCACTTTGAAGAGGTCGGCGGGATGGCGCACCCGGCCGTAGGACAGATCGGTGATATGGAGCAGGCCGTCCAGGCCCCCCAGGTCCACGAAGATGCCGTAGTCGGTGATGTTTTTCACCACCCCCTCCAGCACCTTGTCTTCTTCCAGGGTGGCCAACAGGGTGGCCTTGGCTTCGCCTTTGGCTTTCTCCAGCAGGGCCCGGCGGGACAGCACCACGTTGCGCCGTTTGCGGTTAAATTTCAAGACCTTGAAGTTGAGCCTCTGGCCAATGAGGTGATCGGTATGGCGCATGGGAGACAAATCAACCTGGGAACCGGGCAGGAAGGCGATGATGCCTCCCAAGTCCACCGAGAGGCCGCCCTTGACCTTGGCCACCACGGTGCCCACCACATCGCCGTCGTGATGGTAGGCGTAACTGACCTCTTCCCACACCTTGATTTTCGAGGCTTTGTTTTTGGAAAGCAGCAGGGCGCCTTCTTCGTCCTCCCGGCTTTCCATCAGGGCCTCCACCTCTTCCCCCACCTGGGCGGTGATTTCGCCTTCCGGGGTGGTGAATTCGTGGATGGGGATCTGGCCTTCCGATTTGTAGCCGATGTCCACCATGACGAAGTCTTTGGTGATGGAGACGATGCGGCCTTTCACCACTTCCCCTTCCTGTACCCTTCTCAAGCTCTCTTCGTAGAGTTCGCTCATCGTCTCCATGTCCGACATCTCGGGAACGGCTTCCTCCGGGGCTTCCGCCAGGACTTCCGCCGGGGCTTCCTCCTGAGTTTCCTCCAAGGCTTCCGCCAAGGCTTCCGCCTGGGCTTCCGCCACGCCTTCCGCCAGGACTTCCCCCCGGGCTTCTTCCAGGGCTTCCGCCCGGGCCTCCGCCGGGATTTCTTCCGGGGCCTCCGTCGGGGCTTCTTCCAGGGCTTCCGCCAGGACTTCCTCCGGGGCTTCCGCCAGGACTTCCGCTTCCGTTGCCGGCTCTAAGGTAGATGCCGCGACCTCTTCGGTTTGGTGCCGGCTTTCCTCTAAATCCTCCGGCTGGGTGTGGTTGGTGAGTTCAGTATTGTCCGTACGGTCCATGTCAGGTTGACCCCCTCAAACGTGTTTACTTGGTTTATGGTCCGACTGGCCAGTTTCCCGGCAAAGTGTTCTTCCGTCATTGACCAGGGTTGTTACGAAAAGTCCTTGTTGCTCCAAATGGCCTGGGGCGAAAAGGGGAGAAGGGCAAAAGGCGAAATAAATACCAGGAGTCGTTTTCTTTTTTCGCCTTTTCCCCAATTAATTTACTTTCCCTTTATTCTATCCAGGCATTGCTTAACGACCTGGTCGATGCTCAAATCCGTGGTGTCGATGACGATGGCCCCCTGGGGCACCGTTAGCGGCGCCTCGCTCCGGGTCTCGTCCCGCCGGTCCCGGGCGGCGAGGTCGGCCATGATCTGCGCCAGGGGCGGCGGCTCGCCGTCCCGCTGCCAGTCCTGGCGCCGCCGGGCCGCCCGGGTGGCCAGGGCCGCGTCCAGATAAAACTTCCACCGGGCGTCGGGAAAGACCGCGGTCCCCTGGTCCCGACCTTCGGCTACCACCCCGCCGTTTCGGGCCAGGTAGCGCAGCCGTTCTTTCACCCACTGGCGCACGCTGGGCAGGACCGCCACCCGGGAGGCGTCCCGGCCCACCTGGGCGGACCGGAGTTCCTCGCCGACTTCCCGGCCCTCGATGAGCAGGTGGAAGCCCCGGGAATCGGAGCTCACCTCCGGGTGAAACCCGGCCAGGAAAGCCCGCAAGGCCTCGGGGTTATCCAGCTCCAGGCCCGATTGGCGCGCTCTTAAGGCCACGCCCCGGTACAGGGCGCCGCTGTCAAGGTAGAGGTAGCCCAGGGATTGGGCCAGACGCCGGCCCACCGTGCTTTTGCCGGCCCCCGCCGGACCATCGATGGTAATGATCCGTTTAGGCCCCACTCAGTTGTTCAACCCCAGCACCTTTTCTAAGGCCTGCAAGAAACGCCGGTTCTCTTCCGGCAAACCCATGTTGACCCGGATAAAGTCGGGGAACCCGTAAGCGTCCATGGCCCTGATGATGACCCCTTCCCTCAGCATGTCCTGGTAGACCTCCCGGCCCGGCCGCGGCATCCGAATGAGCACGAAATTGGCCTGGGTGGGGACATACTCCAGGCCCAGGCGCGCCAGCTCCCGGCAGATACCCTCCTTGCCGGCCAGCACCAGTTCCCGGGTCCGGGCCAGAAAGGCGTCGTCCGTCAACGCCGCCCGGGCTGCCACCTGGGCCAGGCGGTTGACGTTGAACGGCATGCGCAGGCGGTTCAGGTAGTCCATCAATTCGCTGGGGCCAAAGCCGTAGCCGATGCGCAGACCGGCCAGGCCATAGGCCTTGGAAAAGGTGCGCAGGCCCACCAGGGGGCGGTCTTCCGCCAGGTAGTCCAGGGAGCTCGGCACCCGGGAATCATCGGCAAAGTCGATGTAGGCCTCGTCCAAGACCACAGTCACCGTAAGGGGCAGGGCCGTTAGAAACGCTTCGAACTCCTCCCGCCAAAAAGCGGTGCCGGTGGGATTGTTGGGGTTGTTCAAGAGAATGACCCGGGTTTGGGGAGTGATGGCCCGCGCCACGGCAGCGAGGTCCACCCGCATCTGCTTCAGGGGCACCGGCCGAAACACCCCGCCCACGGCCTGAGTTAGGAGGCCGTACATCAAAAAGGTGTGGGTGGTGCTCAGCACTTCGCCCCCCGGAGGGACCAGGGCCCGGACCAGCAGGTCCAGGACTTCATCGGAGCCGTTTCCCAGGATCAGCTGCTGGGGCGAAAGCCCCAGGTGGCGGGACAGATCCTCTTTGAGGTAATAAGCGTGGCTGTCAGGATAGCGGTGCAGGGTGCCGAGATTCTCCCGAATGGCCGCCAGGGCCTTGGGAGACGGACCCAAGGGGTTTTCATTGGACGCCAACTTGATGGCATCGGTAAGTCCCAACTCCCGTTCTAATTCTTCCAGAGGTTTGCCGGCCTGATAAGGCGTAAGTTGAGTGAGGTGAGGCTGGATAAGTGAGGTAAAAGGGACGCCAGCTGCCATAACTGATTGAAAACCAAGGGTTACCGGGGCCTGGAAGGCGTTGGGTAAAGGTGATGGTGGGGTGAGATGTTGATGTGGACGTGAAGTTAACAAAAACACCAGTCAAACCCGCTCCCGCTAACGACACCGATACGGGCGGGGACTGCCTCCTTTACCCTTTTTCTCTTTAAAATTAACCGGTTGCTCTTGGGCCGCCCTCCTTTGTCGCCAGGTCGCACCTGGTCTGATTATTATCACCCTGTTATTTACCCCAAGTTGTTAAAAAAATCAAGTAATTTCCATGGGACTGCGCAATCCCTCCCCCCATGGCGCCAGTTTGCGGATAATTCTGGTTTTGGTTCGATTTCTCCCGAATCAGGCCCTTGATAACCGCCGGCACGTGCCGCCGCCTGCCAGACCTGCACCCTCCGGTCGGTCATGACCTTGAGAAAATCTCTCATGCCGCCGTCCCCAATATTGTTATTACTCGGAAGAGAAAAACCAATTGCCCTTTCTGAACCGTAGGGGCACGGCGTGCCGTGCCCTCAAACCGAGCCGAGGCAATGAGATCTCTACAAAAGTCCAATATAAATGCTCTCGCAGTTGAGAGGTATTATAATCCCCCCTCCCCCCCTTTAAGAAAGGGGGGTAATTAAAGGCTATCCCCATGATAATTTAGGGAAATTCTTTTAAGTCCCCCTTTTCTAAAGGGGGATTTAGGGGGATTACTGTTCACTTAAGCGCCATGTAGGGGCGGGGTCTCCCCGCCCTGGTATAAGAAGGGCCATTTATTGGGCGGGGAAACCCCGCCCCTACGAAAAATAGAAATTGCCAATGCTTAAATGAACAGCATTGGATTTAGGGGGA
>DASWLF010000457.1:0-5577 GCA_036396255.1 Desulfobaccales bacterium | reverse complement strand
TCAGCCCCCCAGGACGTCGTGCACCCAGCTCAGGGCCGCGGAGGTGTTGGGAAAGCCGATGGTGCTGGTGAGGAGGATGACGGCGTGATAGACCTCCTCGGGGGTGGCGCCGGCTTTCAAGGCCCGGCGGGCGTGGCTGTGCACCGAGCCTTCGGAGCGGCTGGCCGCCGCGGCCGCCAGCTGGATCAGGTGGGAGGTCTTTTCATCCAGGGGGCCCTCCCCCCGGATGACCTCTCCCAGCTGCTCCAGGGCCTGGATAAATTTCCCGTGATTTTCTTTGATGTAACTGTACCACCCCGGGTAACTTGCCTCCGACATGATGCAACCCTCCCATCTTGGATTGATGCTTACCCCGTTGCTGGCCAGGGGATATTTTCTTCTATCCAGGGGCGGGCCTGAGTTGTCCGCCTTAACCGGGGTCGCCTATGCCGGTGCGCCCCTGGTGGCCCCATGGTGCCCTTTTGATAAAGATGACCACTTGTGCCTTATTCGTCAATGCCAGTCTTGGGTCTCAGCAATAACTCACCTTAAGGAATCGGCTTTTTCCCTACCCCTGGAGGTGGGAGGCTCAGGTTGGGGGTGATTCGGTAGGGGCGGTTCGCGAACCGCCCCTACACCCCCTCCCCCCAAAGGAGGGGGAGTTTCAGGCCCATAAATTAATTACGGTGGACTTTGCTGCAACGCCTCCGAATATACCTCCACCGCATGCTTTACCTTAACCCGGGCTCCGGCCTGGGACAGGGTGTCGATGAGCTGCAGCATACAGGCGGGGCAGGCGGTGGCCACCGCGGCGCACCCGGACTTCAGAATATGTTCCCGTTTGCGGCGGCCGATGGCGGCGGACACCTCATAGTTCTGCAGGTTGAAGCTACCGCCGTTGCCGCAGCACCAGTCGGCTTCGGCCATCTCCTGGAACCGGTAGCCGGGGTTGGCCCGGATGACGGCCCGGGGCTCAGCCGCCACTCCCAGGGACTTCTGCAGATGGCAGGGGTCATGGTAAGTCAAAGTCTCCGCGGCGGCAACCCCTGGGGAGCTTCCCGGTTCCAGGCCGACTTTTGCCACCAGGAACTGGCTGATATCCAAGGTCTTGTCCACCAGGGCGGCGATCTGGGCCTTTTCTTCCCCGGAAGGGTCCAGGACCATCAGGGGCCACATGGTTTTGAGGGTGGCGGTGCAGGTGGCGCAGGCGGTGATCAGGTAGTCGAAAGGTTCGCCGCCGAATCTCTCGAGGTTGTGGCGCACCAGCCGGTTGAAGGCCGCGGTGTCCCCGGCGGATAGAGCGGGAATGCCGCAGCAGCCCTGGTTATCCGGCAGGAAGACGCCCACGCCGTGGTGGGCCAGGACCTTAAGGGTCGCTTCCCCCACCCCCGGAAAGAACCTGTCGATGAGACAGCCCACAAAGAAGGCCACCCTGGGTTTGCCGGAGGCGGGCCGGGTATGAAGGGAGGGCACCAGACGGTGAAAAGGCGTCTGGGCCAGGGGCTTGAAGTGGCGCCCGGCCAGCAGGGGGGAGAGGAAGCGGGAACAGGAGGAACCCAGCATATCGTCCACCGGCTTGATGAAGACGCCCTGGAGGCGCGCCCCCCAGTCCAGCAGCCGGTTGAACAGTTCGGGCTGGGCCAGCATCCGGCGGAAGATGGCCTTTTTGACCGGAGAGAGCCCCAGGTAGCCGGACAAAATGGCCCGGGCCTTGATGAAGATGTCCAGCACCCTGACCCCGCTGGGGCAGTTGGCGGCGCAGGAGCCGCACAACAGGCAGCGGTCCAGACGGTCGTAGACCCCATGCGGGTCTTTGAACATCTGCTGCATCAGGCCGTCCAACAGGGCCAGCTTCCCCCGGGCCACGTCGGCTTCCCGGCCGGTTTCCGCAAACAGGGGGCAAACCGCCTGGCACAGGCCGCAGCGCATGCAGACCACCAGGGCGTCTTCCAACTCCCGCAGCAATTGCGCCAGGACTTTCATCTTGGGCATGTCTTCCCCAGTGAGCAGTGAGCAGTAAGCAGTTAGCTGCAGTCAGCTTAAAAGAAAAATACTTGGATACTCAAAAAAGCTGAGCAGCTCTTTATTATTATAACTTATTCCCTTATAAGGAAGCGCAGGGGTTTATAATTGGGCGTCGGATAATTATCAACTTAGAAAGCCGTTCCGACGGTTTGCCAAAGGTGGCCCCGGCGTCCGTGCGGTGATGGAACCGCCCCGGGCCGCGGTCTGAAGGGCCCGCCCGGGGGGGCACCCCCGGGTGCGCCTTGGCAGGGAATGCCGCCCGGCTTCTCCTGCCCTTTTATGGTTTGACATCCACCCGCGCATCTTTTATTTTTTAAGCCATCAAGGGGAAAATAATGAGCACCAGAAAGCGCTGCCGCATTTCTCGGGAGGCCATTGCCCGGCGGGTGAAGGAATTGGCCGCAGAGATCAGCCGCGATTATCGAGGCCGCGACCTAGTGGTGATTGGGGTTCTTAAAGGCGCTTTCATATTTTTGGCCGATTTGGTGAGGGAACTCAGTTTTCCGGTGGAAATCGATTTTGTCCGCCTTTGCAGCTATGGCGGCGGAACCAGCCCCACCGGCGAAGTGCACATCACCAAGGACGTGGAGTTGTCCCTTAAGGGCCGGGATGTACTGATCGTCGAAGATATTATGGACATCGGCTATACCCTCAGCTTTTTAAAGCAACACCTGGCCACGCACCAGCCCCGGTCCCTGAAGATCTGCTGCCTCATCGATAAAAAAGAACGCCGGGAAGTGGAAGTGCCCCTGGATTACGTGGGCTTCGTGGTGGAGAAGGGCTTCCTGGTGGGCTACGGCCTGGACTGCGGCGAAAAACAACGCACCCTGCCGGAGATCTATGAGATTGAAAGTGGCGATTGAGGGGAGGGCCGGGGGATTAGTGGGGGAAAAGGCGAGGAGAAGAGGCGAAGAGGCGAAGGGGATTAACAAAGACATGAAATTTTATCTTTGCTTTTCGCCTTTTTCCCTTTTCCCCTTTTCGCCCTCTCCAGCCTGGCCCCCTCCCCCGAAGAAACTATAATATGTCCTTCTCACGCCTCGCCGCCATCGATGTGGGGTCTCTGACGCTGCGCCTGGCGGTGGCGGAACGCACCGGCCCCGGCCGCTTCCGGGTTTTGCGGCACCGCCGGGAGGTCACCGCGCTGGGGCGGGGTCTGGCCCAAACGGGTTCCCTGGCTCCGGAGGGCATGGACCAAACCATCGCGGCCCTGCGGGCGTTCCTCCGGGAGTTGGAGACCCTGGGGGTTGAATCCTTTCAAGCCGTGGCCACCCAGGCGGTGCGCCAGGCCCAAAACCGGCAGGTGTTTCTCCAGCGGCTGCGGGAGGAGTTGGGGCTTACCGTCCGGGTGCTGGCCCCGGAGGAGGAAGCCCGCCTGTCGCTCCAAGGGGTGCTTCCCGCGCTGGCGCCCCAGTATCTGATGGAGCCGGCCCTGGCGGTCTTCGACGTGGGCGGGGGCAGCTCCGAGTTTGCCATGGTGCGCCCCGGCCGGGACCCGGAGTTCGCCAGCCTGCCCTTGGGGGTCCTGACTTTGAGCCAGGCCCGCCCTCTGGGCGACCCGCCCGAGCCGGCCCGGGTGGCGGCCCTGAAACAAGAGCTAACCGAGCAGTTGTCCGGCTTCTATCAGCGATTTTTGCAACCCTTTCTTAAGGCCCCGCCCCGCCTGGTGGGGACCGCCGGGGCGGTGACCACCCTGGCGGCCATGGCCTTGAAGATGACGGAGTACGACCCGGAGCGGGTGAACAACCTGGTGCTGACCCGGGAGCAGGTGTGGGAGCTGGCCGAGCTGGTGGCTGGACTGCCCGAGAGCGAGCGGGCCCGGTTGCCGGGCCTGGAGCCGGCCAAGGCCGGGGTCATGGTGGCCGGCGCCTTGATTGTCCTCACCATCCTTCAGGTCTGCCGCCAGGACTCCCTGGTGGTCATCGACGCCGGGCTGCTGGAAGGGGTCCTGGGGGAAATGAGTTTCGAGTTTTAAGTTTCGAGTTTCCAGAGAAAAGGATAATATATAAATTTAATTTTTCCTTAACCAATGGGGGATGCCGAAGGCCAGCGCAACTATGAAAAACCTTAATCAAATTCTCGAAACTCAAAACTCAAAACTCGAAACCTAAAGGAATAACCCATGCCCCAAGACGCCATTCCTTACGTCTACACCTTTGACGACCTGCTGCTGCTGCCGGGGGCCTCAAAGGTTTTGCCCAGTGAAGCGGACCTCACCACCCGCCTCACCCGGCGCATCCCGCTGAACATCCCCCTGCTCAGCTCCGCCATGGACACGGTCACCGAAGCGGACACGGCCATTTCCCTGGCCCGCCAGGGGGGCCTGGGGATTCTGCACCGCAACATGACCATCGCGGCCCAGGCCCTGGAAGCGGAGAAAGTAAAGAAGTCGGAATCCGGCATGATCATTGACCCGGTGACCATCGGGCCCGAGGCCCGGATCGCCGACGTCTTGCAGTTGATGGAGCGGTACCGCATCTCCGGCATCCCGGTGGTGGAGGGGCGCAGGCTGGTGGGCATCGTCACCAACCGGGACCTGCGTTTCGAGACCAACCTGAACCAGAAGGTCAAGGAGGTGATGACCAAGGACCGCCTGATCACCGCCCAGGCCGGCATTACCCTGGAGGAATCCAAGGCCCTGCTGCACCAGTACCGCATCGAAAAATTGCTGGTGGTGGACGACGAAGGCGATCTGAAAGGGCTCATCACCATCAAGGATATCGAAAAGATCAAGAAGTACCCCCAGTCCTGCAAGGACGAGTTCGGGCGCCTCAGGGTGGGGGCGGCGGTGGGAGTGGGCCCGGACCGGGAGGCCAGAGTCGATGCCCTGCTCAAGGCGGGGGTGGACGTCGTCGTCATCGACACGGCCCACGGCCACTCCAACCGGGTGGTGGAGGCGGCGGCCGACACCAAGCGGAATTTCCCCCAGGTGGAGCTTATCGCCGGCAACGTGGCCACCGCCGAGGGGGCCCGGGACCTGATCAAGGCCGGAGCCGACGCGGTGAAGCTGGGGGTGGGGCCGGGCTCCATCTGCACCACCCGGGTGATCGCCGGGGTGGGGGTGCCCCAGATGAGCGCCATCATGGAATGCGCCAAGGTGGCTAAAGCCGCGGACATTCCCCTCGTCGCCGACGGCGGGGTAAAGTATTCCGGCGACATCACCAAGGCCCTGGCCGCGGGCGCCGACGCGGTGATGATCGGCAGCCTCTTCGCCGGCACCGACGAGAGCCCCGGGGAGACGGTGATCTTCCAGGGCCGCAGCTACAAAATCTACCGGGGCATGGGCTCGGTGGAGGCCATGAAGGCCGGCAGCCGGGATCGCTACTGCCAGGATGAAGTGGACCTGGAATGCAAGCTGGTGCCCGAGGGCATCGTGGGCCGGGTGCCGTCCCGGGGCAAACTGGCCGACGTCGTCTTCCAGCTCATGGGGGGCCTGCGCTCCGGCATGGGCTACGTGGGCTCCCGCACCATCGCCGAGCTGCAGGCCAAGGCCCGCTTTATCCGCATCACCCCCGCGGGCTTGAGAGAATCCCACGTCCACGACGTCATCATCATGAAGGAAGCGCCAAATTA
>DASWLF010000456.1:0-2449 GCA_036396255.1 Desulfobaccales bacterium | reverse complement strand
CCACCGGGCCAGGTCCCGGAAGCCGGCGTGATGGATTTCACCCTCCTGCCGGCGCACCACCAGGAGGCGGGAGGCGTCCCTCTGGGCCCGCGGGTATTGGGCCACCAGTTCCGGGGGCAGGTGGTAGTCAAAATCCTCAATACGGCTCATAAACGCGGCTCATCCGAAGCCGTTAATTTCCCTGGGCCCTGCTGACGCCAGGGTGGGGGAACCTCGGTAAGAAATAACTTCACCTGGAATTAATGCAAATCCGGGCCATGGTCAAAGCCGCGCCGGATAGACGGACGCCGAAATGGCGGTGGCGCAATTGACGGCAATAAGTGCATTTGATAAGTTTAACCCAGACACTTTTTTCTGCAAGGGATGCGAGATCGCGTGAAAATCAAAATTCTTTTCTCAGTGCTGGTCATATTTCTTTTCATGTGTCCCTCGGGAGCCGCCGGCGCGCCTACCCCGGAAGAAGTGATGAAGCGGGTGCAGGCGCAGTATGACAAGGCCGGAGCTTTCCAGGCCCGGTTCCGGCAGGAATCCAAACTCCAGGCCGCCCATCAGACGGATTCGGCCGCGGGATGGATGTACTTCCAGAACCCCTGCCGCATGCGGTGGCAGTATGAGACGCCCCCGCAGCAGAAAAAAGAGGTGGTCTCCGATGGCCGGCTGGTGTGGATATACCTGCCCCAGGACAGCCTGGTCATGGTCTACAAAATGGACCAGGTGCTGCGCTCGGACCTGGTGATGCGGTTTTTTTCCGGGATAGGCCAGTTCCAGAGGGATTTTACCATCTCCTGGAACCGTCCCCCCGAGGGGTCCGGCAGCTATGTGATTAATCTCTTCCCCAAGAAGGAGCAGCCGGAGCTGAAGCGCCTCACCCTCACCATCAATCCCCGCACCTATCTGGTGGAAAACCTTGAGTTTAGCAACGCCATGGGGGAAGAAGCCCGCTTTACCTTTTCCCAGATGAAGCTGGGTGTGAATCTGGGGCGGGATTTCTTCACCTTCACGCCGCCGCCCGGAGTCCAGGTGGTCCGGGAGGCTCCCGGAACCTAGCGACGGGTCCCGTAATGGCATGACTGCATCTCGCAGCTGGGATACGGGAACTGATGGTTCTTTCCTTCCCCCGGCCCTGCCGCCAGGGCGGCTGAACTGAACCAAAGTCTATACTTTATGGAAAACCATGGAATTTGACGGGCAGCAACAAGAAATCCGGCGCTGGCTGAGAGAGCGCCAGGCCATCATGTTGGCCCACAACTATCAGCCGGGGCCCATTCAGGACGTGGCCGACTTTGTGGGCGATTCCCTGGAGCTGTCCATGACCGCGGCCAAGACCGACGCCGAGGTCATTGTTTTTTGCGGGGTCCATTTCATGGCGGAGACCGCGGCCATCCTCTGCCCGGACAAAACCGTGCTCCTGCCCCGCCTGGATGTGGGCTGCTGTTTGGCCGAATCCGTCACCGCGGCGAAACTGCTGGCCCGGAAGGCGGAGTTGCCCGGGGTCCCCGTCGTCACCTACGTCAATTCCACCGCCGCGGTGAAGGCGGAGAGCGACATCTGCTGCACCTCCGCCAACGCCATCCGGGTGGTCAATTCTCTGACCGCTCCCCGGGTCTTGATGATACCGGACCAGAATTTGGCCCTCTACGCCGCCCGCCACACCGGGAAGGACATCGAAATCCTCACCTGGGAGGGCTGGTGCAACGTCCACGACGGGCTCAGTGCGGAGGAAGTGTTGGAGTTCAAGGCCGCCCACCCCCAGGCCGTCTTTATTGCGCATCCCGAGTGCAACCCGGAGGTGCTGGACCGGGCGGACCTGATCCGCAGCACCAGCGGCATGCTCCGTTATGTGCGGGAGTCCTCGGCCACGGAATTCATCATCGGCACGGAAAAAGGCATCCTGCACCGGATGCGGCTGGAAAATCCCGCCAAGGTCTTTTACTCTCCCTCCCGGCGCCTCATTTGCCGCCCCATGAAGCGCATCACCCTGGCCGACGTGCTGGCCGCTTTAGAGCAAAACCGCCATCAGATCACGGTTCCCGAGGATATCCGCCGGCGGGCTTTAAAGGCAGTGGAGCGCATGCTGGCCGTGCCGCGAGATTAAGGAAGGGCTTCCAGAACTCGGCCGGCTCCACCTGCCATCGCCCGACAGCAGGGCGAACCGCCGCGCTTTATCCCAGGTATGCAGCACCTCCCCGTCCTTTCCCCGGTTCCCGGCCAAAAGCGGCGCCGCAAACCGGATTCTTACCCGGATTTTCCCTGATTATGGCCTGTTTCTTGCTTATTAAAAAGAAAAACCCATACTTGTGCACCGCGCCGGTGGGAAATGGAATTCTTATCGCCTTTGCAAGACATCCGGAAATCCTTGCACGACCTGGCCCAGCCCCTGGCTGCGATGACAGGCCTGGTGGATCTCATGTTGCTGGAACTGGACGAACAGGACCCCATGCTCCACGAA
>DASWLF010000455.1:0-2563 GCA_036396255.1 Desulfobaccales bacterium | reverse complement strand
CTCCGTTCAGAATGACATGAATATTCATAGTTTTTTGACTGCAACTTCGTATAAGCCGCCGGTGCTAAGATTAGCATTTTCCTGGCTTATGGGTGATACCCTAAACTTATGAGAAAATGAAAAAATGAACTTAGAAAAATTCCCTAACAATAGAGAGAAGGCAGGGTTAGCGTCCCCCTGCCTTCTCGAGATAGCTCTGTTTTTACCGATTCCCCACTGTCGCGCCTGAACCCTTGAGGTCAGGCCGAAGTGAGGCATGGAGATTTATTCGGTGCCGTGCATGGGCCGCTTGGTTACCCGGGAGACCACCACTGCGATGATCAGCACGATGGCCGACAGGATGAAGGCCCAGGTCAGGGTGCCGGTGATGTCCTTAATGGTGCCGGCCAGCCGGGTCATGAAGAAGCCCAGACCCCACCCGATGAACACCAGGCCGTAGTTCATGCCCAGGTTCTTGGGGCCAAAGAAGTCGGCAGTGTAAGCCGGCATCAGCGCCAGCCCGCCGCCGTACTGCCAGTAAGCGATGCCCACTGCCAGGAACAGCATCAAAATGTTACCGCTGGCAATAATGGTGGACAACAGGAACAGTGCGCCGGCCGAAACCAGGCAGTTGATGGTATAGGCGTTGTCCCGCCCGATTTTATCCGAATACATACCGGTACCCACCCGGCCCAGGGCGTTGATCAAGCCGCCCCAAGACACCAGGATCCAGGTGTTGGCCATCAGGAAGGGACTGCCCTTGGCCGCGCTGGCCAGAATGGGGGCGGCGTTGGCGATGACCAGCAGACCCGACTGGGTGGTGCCGATGAACATGATGACCAGGGCGAAGAACTGCCAGGTCTTGAAGATTTCCGAGGGCGCCCAGTCGATGATGGTGCCCGCGGCCTTGGCCGGCGCCACGCCAGCCGTTACTGGTTTCGGTGGGGCCACATAGCCCGGAGGCGCCTTGGCCAGCTGGGAGCCGGCGAGAATAACCACCGCCGCGAAGAAGATGCCCAGGAAGATCCAGCTATAGGTCACGCCGCCGGTGGCGATCAGATAGGAAGCCAGAGGACCGATGTACAAGGCCGCGCCGCCGTAGCCACCCACGACCAGACCGGCGATGAGACCCCGCTTATGCGGGCCGAACCAGCTCAAAGCCGCCGGCGTAGGCGCGGCATAACCGATACCCATGCCGATGCCGCCGAAGATCCCGAACCCGATTACCAGGCCGGCGTAACTTTTCATCAGGCCGGCGATGATACAGCCCACCGCCAGGAAGAGGCCGCCGGTGATGGCCCCCACCTTGGGGCCCGCCTTATCCTGAATCCGGCCGCCGGGGATCATCAATAAAGCAAAGATAATGACGCACAACGAGAAAGGCGTGGCAGCTTCCGCATTGGTCAGGTAAGTCCAGCCCATTGCCGGACCCTCGGTAATGAGCTGGCCCGCTTTTTTGACGTCAATCAAAGCCTTGGTCCAAACGCTCCAGGCATAGAGGATGCCCAAACAAAGGTTGACCGCGGTGCCGCAAAATACAACTACCCAAGCCTTCCCTGGAACTTTGTCTGCCATGAGATCCCTCCTTAAAATAATGGCATTTAATAAAATGGCTGACTGCTACGATCGTTATGAAAGTTTCCCCTTGCCCTAACCTGACGCCAACTCACCTCCTTCTTTGAAGAAATTTGTATCTTCTAGGGCTGGGCAAAACCCTTGCAAAGTGGATGATAGGCATGAAATATCTCTGGAGTCAATTAAAATTCTAAAATCTTTAACATTATGAAAATTTTCTCAAGCTCCTTTTTCCTGGACCAGGTTTACCTTTTAGGGATATTTTCCCAGAGTTAGTGGTAGTTAACCCTAATTTGCCGGCAGGACCGGAAGCGGGAAAGCCTCGGAGTTTGGAGAGCACCCCCTGGGGCAACCTGGCGGTTGCCGCTACCTGAATAATTTATCCCTAAGGTCTGCGGTTAAAGTCCGGCCAGGGCCTGCTCCGCCGCGGCCACCGTGTATTTCAGGTCCTCTGAACTATGGGCCGTGGAGATAAACCAGGCCTCGAACTGGGAGGGGGGCAGATAGACGCCCTCTGCCAGCATGCCCTGGAAAAAGCGCTGGAACCGGGTTAGATCAGCAGCTTTGGCCTCTGCCAAACAAGTGACCGGCCCATCCGTAAAGAATACCGTGAGCATGGACCCCACCCGGTTGACGGCCACCGGCGCCCCCCGGCGGGCTGCGGCCCCGGCCAGTTCCCGGGCCAGCCACGCCCCCTTTTCTTCCAGGGACTCATAAGTTCCCGGCTCTCCCAAGGCCTTTAAAGTGGCGATGCCCGCGGCCACCGCCACCGGATTCCCGGAGAGGGTCCCGGCCTGGTAGATGGGGCCTGCCGGGGCCATCTGCTCCATCAGCTCCCGCCTGCCTCCGTATGCCCCCACCGGCAAACCTCCACCCATAATCTTGCCCAGGCAGGTAAGGTCCGACTTGATCCCCAAAAGGGACTGGACCCCTCCCCAGGCCACTCGGAAGCCGGTGATCACCTCATCGAAGATCAGGAGGGAGCCCTCTGCATCGCAAAGACGCCGCA
>DASWLF010000454.1:0-2167 GCA_036396255.1 Desulfobaccales bacterium | reverse complement strand
TATTCGCTGTGGGCCGCGGCGGGAAAATTGACCGCCGCGGACCTGCTGACTTACCGCCAATTCGGCTCCCCCCTGGAAGGTCACCCCACCGTGGTCTTTCCGTACACGGAAGCGGCCACCGGCTCCCTGGGGCAGGGCCTGGCCATCGGGGTGGGCCTGGCCCTTAACGCCAGGTACCTGGATAAGCTGCCGTACCGCAGCTACGTCCTTTTGGGGGACAGCGAAATGACCGAGGGCTCCCAGTATGAAGCCGCTCAGCTGGCGGTCCATTACCAACTGGACAACTTGGTGGGGGTCCTGGACGTGAACCGCCTGGGCCAGCGGGGCGAGACCATGTACGGCCACGACCTGACGGCCTACGAGCGGCGCCTGGCGGCCTTCGGCTGGGAGACCATCCTCATCGACGGCCACGATTTCGCCGAAATCCTGGGAGCCTTTGAGAAAGCCCTGACCGCGGCGGGCCAGCCCGTGATGATCATCGCCCGGACCATCAAGGGCAAGGGGGTCTCTTTCATGGAGGACCGGAACGGCTGGCATGGCAAGGCCCTGAGCCGGGAGCAGCTGGCCCAGGCGCTGCCTGAGCTGGGGCCGGTGGATCAAGCGGTGCGGGGAAAAATCACCCGGCCCCAAGACCTGCGGCCCCAGGAAATCCAACCCCAAAAGGCCGCCCAGGTCTCCTATGAGCTGGGGGCCTCCCTGGCCACCCGGAAGGCTTACGGCAATGCCTTGAAAAGGCTCTATCCCCAGTATCCCGGGATGGTGTGCCTGGATGGGGAAGTGAGCAACTCGACTTACGCCGAAATCTTCAAGGAAGCATATCCCCAGCGGTTTTTCGAAATGTATGTCGCGGAGCAGAACATGGTGGGCGCGGCCCTGGGCCTGGCCTGCCGCGGAAAGCTCCCCTTTGTCTCCACCTTCGCGGCGTTTTTGAGCCGGGCCTTCGACCAGATCCGCATGAGCCAGTACTCGGACGCCAACCTCAAGTTTTGCGGCTCCCACGCCGGGGTATCCATCGGCGAGGACGGGCCCTCCCAAATGGGGCTGGAAGATCTGGCCATGATGCGGGCGGTGCTGAACAGCGTGGTTCTCTATCCCTGCGACGCGGTGTCCACCGAAAAGCTGGTGGAGGCCATGGCGGAGTTTCAGGGCATCGCCTACCTCCGCACCACCCGCATGGGAACGCCGGTCATTTACCGCGGCGACGAAGAATTCGTCATCGGCGGCAGCAAGGTGCTGCGCCAGAGCCCGGGCGACCTGGCCACGGTGGTCGCGGCCGGGGTGACGGTTTTCGAGGCCCTGAAGGCTTACGACGAACTGAAAAAAGCCGGCATTGCCATCCGGGTCATCGACCTTTACAGCGTCAAGCCGGTGGATGAAAAGACCCTTATGGAAGCGGCCCGGGCCACCAAATTCCTGGTAACGGTGGAAGACCACTTCCCGGAAGGGGGCCTGGCGGAGGCGGTGCGGAGCGCCCTGGCCGCCAACCCGGCGCCGGTCTATTCCCTGGCGGTGCGCCGCAAGCCCAAAAGCGGCAAGCCGGCGGAGCTTATGGATTACGAGGAAATCTCGCAAAAGGGCATCGTCAGCCTGATCAAGCGGGTGCAGGAACGGCTGTGAGGTACAGGGCACGGCCCGCCGTGCCCCTACGGCAACGGTAAAGCCAAGGCAGTCGTACATGAGCCTTCGGCTCACCAGTAAAGCATGAAAAAGTGCGCCAGATGTAGGGTGCGCATTGCGCACCACATATTCATCCTTCCCTTATGGGGTTGGGGGAGGGAGCTTGAGGGAGGGGGCAGGGGCCACTTACGAAAAAGCCCCTGGACCCCTCCCTCAAAACAACTTTCCAAGGCCTGAGAAGGAGAAGCTCATGCGCCTGGGCATCGCCGCGGATCACGGCGGATTTGAACTGAAAGAGAGGTTGACCGAGGAACTGAAGGGCCTGGGGTATGAGGTGGTGGACTTTGGGGCCCGGGAATATGCGCCGCAAGACGATTACCCCGACTTCGTGGTGCCTCTGGCCCGGGCTGTGGCCCGGGGGGAGGTGGAGCGGGGCCTGGCCGTCTGCGGCAGCGGGGTGGGGGCCTGCGTCGCGGCCAACAAGGTGCGGGGAGTGCGGGCCGCCCTGATCACCGACCCCTACTCGGCCCACCAGGGGGTGGAGGACGAC
>DASWLF010000453.1:0-3618 GCA_036396255.1 Desulfobaccales bacterium | reverse complement strand
ACATCCTGTTCATCGTCAGCGGCGCCTTCAACGGCCTGGAGCGCTTCGTCAAAGAACGCCTCAGCAAACAGGAAATCGGTTTCGGGGCCAACATCACCTCCAAGGAACAGGAACGGCAACTATTAAAGCAAGTATCCGCGGAAGACCTGATCAAATACGGCTTCGAATCGGAATTCGTCGGCCGTCTGCCGGTGATCAGCATCCTGGATGAACTCACCGCCGACGACCTCTATGAGATCCTGATCAACCCGAATAATCCCATCATCACCAGTAAAAAGCGGGATTTCCGGGCCTACGGCATCGACATCAAGTTTGAAGACGAAGCCTTAAGATTGCTGGCCGAACAGGCTGCCCAGGAAAAGACCGGGGCCCGGGGCCTGGTGAGCGTCATCGAGCGGGTCCTCATCCAGTACGAAAAAACGCTGCCGTCCACCGACATCAAGGAGCTGGTGGTTACCCCCGAAGTGGTGACTCACTCCCAGGAGGAGTTGGCAAAGCTGCTGGCCCAGCCGGACAGCCCGGATTTCAAGGCCCGCTTTCGGGAGGCCAGCCGCCGGGAGCGGGAAATCCTGAAGGAATCCATCTGGCGCCGGGAAAAGGAACTGCAGCACCGCTACCAGCTGCCCCTCACCGAAACCCGGGTGGAGCTCATGGTGGAGCAGTACCACCATTGGGACTGCGACCTAAAAACCGCCTTCGAGGAGATGGGCCGCCTGCACGAACAGGTGCGCAGTTTCGAGAACCGCTTCTCCGACGACCACGCCATCCAGCT
This sequence comes from Desulfobaccales bacterium, assembly GCA_036396255.1. Classification (GTDB taxonomy): domain Bacteria; phylum Desulfobacterota; class Desulfobaccia; order Desulfobaccales; family 0-14-0-80-60-11; genus DASWLF01. The sequence continues at coordinate 2,846 of DASWLF010000453.1, read as the reverse complement.
CCATTTCGACGCCGAAGCCATGGACGAAATCCTGCAGCAGGCCGTGGCCCGGGACACCTCGGCCTACGCCGTCTGCCAGGAGCTTTCCAAGGACCTGGAGTACGCCTTGAAGCTGGTGCGGGACCGCACCTCCCAGGACCATTTCATCCTGACCCGGGAAGCCATCTGTGATCTGGACACCTACCTGAACCGGGTGATCCGGGACCACTACCAGACCACCCTTTTCCGGGAGTAAGCCTTACGACAACCCATCCCTCGGTGGCGAAAATCTGGAAACATGAAGTCCCCCTTTGCAAAAGGGGCGGACAAACAGGCTCCCAGATAATTCGCGAACTTTTGCAATTAAGCCTGGAGCTAAGTACAGAATTTCGTAATTATGGTGACGTTTTTACAAAGCCCCCCTCACCCCAGCCCTCTCCCCCCGCCAGCGGGGGGAGAGGGAGCATTACAGGAGTTCCTTCTTTATCCCCTCTCCCCCAATGGGGGTCAGGGTGAGGGGGAATTAGATCACTATTCCGTTCCTGTTAATAAATACGTAATCGAATTTATGAACCACTGTACTAAGGAACACTCTTAATAATTTTTTACCGAAAACTGAAAACTGAAAACCGAAAACGGTATTAAACATGATCGGAGTCTCCAAACTTTATTGCGGCGCGGTGGAGGCCGGGGACGTGCTGCGCTACCGCGGCCGCCGGGCCCAGGACCTGCCCTCCCACCTCCTGCAGTTCTCCGCCGACAAAAAGCCGGTGGTGGTCTGGAACGTCACCAAACGGTGCAACCTCAAGTGTCTCCACTGCTACGCCCAGGCCACCGCCACCGGGGCGCCCGATGAATTGAGCCATGCGGAAGGCCTGGCCCTGCTCCGGGACCTGAAGGATTTCGGGGTGCCGGTGGTGCTGTTTTCCGGGGGCGAGCCCCTGCTGCGGCCGGACCTCTTTGACCTGGTGCACCGGACCGTGGCTGACGGCATGCGGGCCGTGATCTCCACCAACGGCACCCTGATTACCCGGGACCTGGCCCGGCGCCTCAAGGACCTGGGCCTGTCCTACGTGGGCATCAGCCTGGACGGCACCGAGGCCGTCCATGACCGGTTCCGGGGCCAATCCGGCTCTTTCGCCGCGGCCCTGGCCGGAGTCCGGAACTGCCAGGAGGAAGGGCTCAAGGTGGGCCTCCGGTTCACCGTCAGCCGCCTCAACTACCAGGAAGTGCCCGCCATCTTCGACCTGGTGGAGGCCTATGACATTCCCCGCATCTGCTTCTACCACCTGGTCTACACCGGCCGGGGCAGCAAGCTGGTGGCGGAGGCCCTGAGCCACCGCCGGACCCGGGAGTTGGTGGACCTGATCTGCGCCCGCACCCGGCGGCTCTTTGACGCCGGCCGGGCCGTGGAGGTGCTCACGGTGGACAACCACGCCGACGGCCCTTACATCTACCTCAAGCTGCTCCAGGAAGACCCCGGGCGGGCCGCGGAGGTCCTGGAGCTCCTCAAGATGAACGAAGGCAACAACTCCGGCCGGGGCATCGGCTGCGTCAGTTGGGACGGCCAGGTGCACGCCGACCAGTTCTGGCGCCATTACTCCTTCGGCAACGTGCGGCAGCGCCCCTTCAGCGACATCTGGACCGACCTTTCCAACCCCCTCCTGGCGCAACTGAAGGACAAGCGGCCCCACGTCACCGGCCGCTGCGCCGCCTGCCGCTGGCTGGAGGTGTGCGCCGGCAACTTCCGGGTGCGGGCCGAAGCCCTCACCGGCGACCTCTGGGCCCCGGACCCCGCCTGCTACCTCACCGACGAAGAGATTGGGGTGAGTAGGGGCACGGCGGGCCGTGCCCAGGCCTAGGGAATGATTTGGGGGAGGGGGCCAGGGACAAAAGCCCTTTCCCCCTCCCCCAAACCCCCACCCCCAATCCCTTATATTATTTGGTGGCACAGGCTTTCCAGCCTGTGCCGATAAAAAATATAGTCCGGTAGCCCCGACCCCGTTACCGGTTTGGGAGGATGGTCTGGTGCCTGTAGGGGCGGGTTTGAAACCCGCCCCTACGGTCTCTGGGCCTCACCGCCCACCAAAATGTAGGGGCGGACCTATGGGTCCGCCCGGCATGTGTCCCCCTCCCCCAACCCCCTTAGTTTACTTTGGTGGCACAGGCGTCCCGCCTGTGCTTGAAAAAAATGTAGGGTAAGCACTGCACACCAAAAAAAAGGGGGCAAGGTCCATGGACCCCGCCCCCTGGTTCGAGCGCTTTAGAGCAACCGGGAACCTTGCCGACCCGCGGCTCCGGAATCGCGATTTTCAGCCGGTAACTTTGGTAACGTTGACCGCTTGCAGTCCCTTGGGACCTTCGTTCACCTCGAACTCCACTTTGTCGTCTTCCTTCAGAGTGCGAAAACCGGTACCCACAATATTGGTGTAATGGACAAACAGGTCGGGGCCGTCATCACGCCGAATGAAACCATAACCCTTGGCTTCGTTGAACCACTTGACCGTACCGGTGTAGACCATAAATTCTTAACTCCTTCTAAAGCTTAATTCCTGTGCCGGGCCGCCCGTGGCAGGGGATTTGAGGCCAAAAAAAAACGGCCGGCTTCCGCCCCACCGTCATCGTCTTTGCTGTGTCGCCCCGAGCAATGCCTCTACGCCTGACAAAAGGATAGAATTTCCAATAGCATAGCCCGGGGGCACTGTCAAGCAAATTTTTTCCTGAAATCCGGCGCTATCCTTCGGCGATTCACCGCAGCCGCACGCCCTCCTTTAATACCGTTTTCGGTTTTCGGTTTTCAGTTTTCGGTTAAAAGATTAATGAATATCAATAAGTTATTAATTAGATTTGTTGCGCCTGAAACCGAA
>DASWLF010000452.1:0-5368 GCA_036396255.1 Desulfobaccales bacterium | reverse complement strand
ACAAAAACTACGCCATTCTGATCATCAAGGACACGGGCCGGGGTATGCCGGAGGACGTGGTGGACAAGGTCTTCGTGCCTTTTTATACCACCAAGCTGGGGGGGACCGGCTTAGGAATGGTGTTCGTGCGCCAGATCGTGGATGAGCACCGGGGCATCATCACCCTGGAGAGCAGGCTGGGCCAGGGGACCACCGTGACCATCAGGCTGCCGCATCGCTTTGCCGAACTGCCGGAGGTCAGCCAGGAACCCCCGGCCTCCCAGGGCGAGGCCGGCGCGGCGGGAAAAGATAAGCAACCGCAATAAAACTTTGCTTATGGCGAAAACCCATCCCCCAGCCGTTGACGGTGGATTGGGGGCCGCTCCTCCCCAGAGCCCGGGGAGACGCCCTAAGGCAAAATCCCCAGGAGCCGGCGTTGCCTTTTGGTCTCAGGGTTTGCTGGCTTCGGCCCGGGAGATCAGCCAGTAGATCACCCCGCAGACCAGGATCCCACCCAGATACACGCCTTCCGTCAGCAGATCCTGATGGCTCAGGGAAGCCACCAGGACCTTGCGGATAAAGGCCACCAGGGCCACTCCCACGAAGAGATGCAGCTTGAAGGCCCCGCCCCGCAGGCGGTCGATTTCCATATCCAGGAGCTCGATGACCACCCAGAGGACCAGCACCGAACCCAGGGCCCCCACCAGGCCCTGGTCCAGGCGCCCCTGGACGATATGGCCCACGTCCTGGATGATGAGGGCCACGGCTCCCAGGGACAGGCCCAGGAGGCCCACCACCAGCAGGATGTTGAGGCCGAAGGTGAAGCGCTGGGAGAAGCGGATCAGCAGGGAGTCCAGCTTTTGGGACAAAAAGACCCGGCGAATCTCCTCTTCGTGATAGGTCCGGGCAATGACGTCCAGGTTGAGATCCAGGATCTTTTCCACCGCCGCCAGGGTCCCGTCCCGAAGGCGCGGCTCCACCTCCGTTTGCACCAGGCGCACCAGGTGCTGGCGGATCAGATTCATCCCCACATAGACGAAATGGGCCGACAAGGAGATGCGCACGTGGGCGTGGCCGATGCGCTGCAACCGCTGGAAGTAGCGCTCATCAAAAGGCCCCTGGAACATGGACAGCAGCCAGGCCCGGTGCATCCCCCGGAGCCGGGGTAGTCGTTCCTCGGTCAGGAATTTGGCGGCGTCCGGGATTTGCAGGAAGAGGGTGTAAAAATCGCCCACCAGCCGGTCGGCGTGGGGTTCAACCAGGGGGAGCAGCCCTTTGAGGATCTCGATCTCCAGCTCGGTGAACCGGTAATTGTCCTTGATCTCCTGGAAGCTGCGCATGGGTTCGGCTCCTGGGTGTCTTTTTCTTAACTATCACAGGCCCAAGAAGGTGTAAATCAATCTTGGGTTTTGCACCCATTGGTTTTGGAAAGAAAGTTGTCACTGCCAGCCCCGGCATTTATAAGAGCCCCAGGCTTGAGCGAGGGTGCTTCATGGGGTTAAGGGCCGGGATCCTGCTATTGCTTATTTTGAGCTGGGGCGGGGCGCCGGCCGGGGCTGCCCCCGAGGCCGGGGCGCTCCTGACCCTGGCCGAAGCCATGCTCCTGGCCTTGCAGCACCACCCGTCTCTCAAGGCCGCGGGGATGACGGTGGAAACCGCGGAGGCGGACCTGGCCGGTCTCAAGCCCGGAGACCAGATGCTCCTCCCTGAATAAGGCTAATCAGCCACCCAGGACGGCAAGCAAAACCCCGGGAACGGGGGGGCGGAAACTAGTGAGTCGTTTCGTAATGAATATGACCTTTAAAATCAGGGGTATTACCCCCCTTTCCTAAAGGGGGGCCAAGGCAGGAGTGTCCGGTACGAAAATTGCGCTGGCAGCCAGGGCCCTTGCCCCACTAACTAAACATTATAAAGATTTGAGCAATTATGAAGGTGGGCCGTGCCCACCCTACATGTCTGGACATGATGTCCTTGGTTTTCCGAGGACTCCCCTCTTCATCATAATAATTTTTGGTGGCACAGACTTTCCAGCCTGTGCCGGCGCAGGCTAAAACCTGCGGCTACATTCTGTCAATTTACCCGCTTAACACCGAGTGCAAAATCCCTGCCGGCACTACTGGGGGCAGGTCAAGTATCGGTCGCCATGCCCCAAACCGGTTTTTCCAGACTTGCATGGACGTTGACCCCAAGCCCATGCATAACCGGATTTGAGTGGCGCCCGGGTTGCCGAATATCTTGCCAAACCAGACACTTATCCCCAAGCCCTAAGAAACTGCAACTATGATCTGCATATAGAAAAGGCTGTTTTTAGGTTGGGGCTTAATTCAGGGATTCGATGGGCCCAAGATCAGGAAACCCCCGATTGTGGTTTGAAATTTGGGGGGTATCATCCTCTCATAGGCAAAGGATGGTAAAATGCGTTTTCTCTTATTTGTGAGCTCGATCTGTTTAGCTGTTTTTTCTCTTTTTCATGTGGTAAAATTTTTCTCCTAATATCCCATACTTCCTTCCAACCCCTCCAAACCTCCCCCGGATTCCAGCACGGAAATGTAGGCCGGGCTTAGATTTCATCCCAACCTGAAAGTACTGGATCGAATTTTAAAGACTTGAGGGATACCTGATTTTGGGGATTGATAAGGCACATTTCTGGTAATGTATTTCCTGCCGATCTCTACGGGATTAGTTTTCGGGCTCTGGTCCGTGAACGTACCAGCATGGTATAAAAGTGCAACCTCCCCCGACGGGTCACCGACCTGAGATGTGGCGACCAAAGGGGCGGATGGGTCCGGCGATTTGATGAGCTTCCGGTCATAGCGATTGCCCTCGCGAGTGTCCCTTCACTTTTAAGAAGCATATCCCCGCATCCTGTTAAAATACAGGAATCTTTCCGACAAATATCAGGTTTTTTGTCTGGGAAAATCAGGATTTACCTAATTGTTATCTCGTGTACCTAATCTTATAAATTCATAGAAAATTTTCTTAAAGGCAGAGACAGGGTTTCGGACCCCAACTCCAAGTTAGGGTCTAACATCGATTGCCTCTGCCGGCCTGCTCGTGAGCGGCGTCCGGCGCCTAGGAGGAGAAACATGAAGCGAGTTCTATTCCTTGTGGTTCTGTTGGTTTTGGGAGTGGCCGCGGTGGCCATGGCCGCGGAAGTGCGGGGTTTTGACGGTCCGCCTCCTATTCCTCCCAAAGTTTCCGGTTATGTTCCTGGGAAAATCGTGGTCAAATTCGACCCCGCCACGCTGGCTGCCGTAAACCGATTCCCGGAGAAGGAATCTGGCCGCTTGGGTATTCCGGCCCTGGATCAGCTTGGAGAGCATCATGGAGTCTTTGCCGTCGACCCCCAGTTCCCCGGGGCCAGGAAGAGAACCTATAAAGGGCGGGTAATCGATCTGGCCGGTTGGCACATCGTCAGATTCAAAGGTAAAGGGGACGTACAACAGGTGGCGGCGGCTTACAAGGCGCAGCCAGGAGTCGTGGACGCCCAGCCGGTTAGCTGGCATTCCATCTATAAGTGGCCTAATGACCAGTTTTTTTCGCCGGAGTTTAACACCCAAGGCGTAGAGCAGTGGCATCTGAAAAAAATCAAGGCACCGGAAGCCTGGGATTTTGCAACCGGTAATTCCCAGATTATCGTGGCCGTATTGGATACTGGCGTCAAGTATTACCACAAAGACCTTGGAGGTCTGGATGCCGGATATAACAGCTGGGGGCCCACTGACATTTCCGGCAACATATGGCTCAATCAGGTGGAGATCAGCGGCAGTTCCGGCAGCGACGCCGACAACAACGGCTATAATTATGACTGGCTCGGTTATGATTTCGTGCACGTCGATGGCACCCATCAGATCCCCGAGCCTTACGAGGTCATGGCGGGCGAAGATTATTACAACCCGGACAATGACCCCCGGGACTACAACGGCCACGGCACCCACTGCGCCGGCAACGTGGCGGCCATCACCAATAACTCGGAAGCCTGCGCCTCCGTGGCCGGCGGCTGGGGGGATACCACCCTCGCCCGGCAGGCCAACGGGGTCCGAGTCATGGCCCTGCGCGTCGGCTATTCTGCGGCTATCTGGGGAATTAAATACCCCGGTTTTGAAAACGGGTTCGTGGAGATGGATTGGGCCGCCCAGGCTCTGCGTTATGCTGCCGATAACGGCGCCCGCATCGCTTCTTGCAGTTGGGGCTCGGGACCGGACGGCGGCCTGCCCGAGGCCGTGGATTATTTCCTGGCCAGCGGCGGCTTGATTTTCAAGGCCGCGGGAAACGATGGGACAGAGACCAACTCTCCCACCTACGACTATTTGTGCAGCCGCGCCGACGTTATCAAAGTGGCGGCCACCGACGAAAATGACCAGATGGCCTCTTTTTCCAACTACGGCGCCTGGGTGGATATCTGCGCCCCCGGGGTCAGCATCTGGAGCCTCTGGGTGGACGAAGTAAATTATCCGGGGCAAGAAGACCTGGTTTATAATCTGGACGGCACTTCCATGGCCGCCCCCCTAGCCGCCAGTGTGGGGGCCTTGATCTGGTCTCAGAATCCTGACTGGACCACGGCCCAGGTCAAAGAGAAACTCTTTAACAGCGCTGATAACATCGATTCTCTGAACCCGTCTTACGCGGGGAAAATGGGGTACGGCCGGGTTAATGCCTTCAAGGCGGTAAGCGATGGGACCCCGCCCCCGGCTCCAGAGGTTGGGGTGGACAGCCTGGAAGTCGGCAAGTACGTCGGCACCAGAAAGAACAAGACCTTCACCGCCACCCAGCAGTTCATCCAGGGAGACACCGTGGTCTTTCGGGCGCACGTCAAGGACGGTTCCGGTCTGAATGTAGTCGGAGCCAATGTTGAAATCACCATCACCGGACCGGCCAACCCCGCACCCCGCAGCTGCGTAAGCAACAGCCAGGGGGTGGCCGAAACTTCCTGGTCCACCAGCGCCCCCAACAAACGCGGCATGGGAGGCACGGCTACCGGCCAATATCAGGCAACCGTGACCAAAGTGACTGCCTCCGGTTACGTCTGGGACAATGGCAAGACGGCCAATACCTTCACCCTGGGTCAGAAGTAAGGGGAAGTTTATGCCAATATGGCTGGCGCGTTCTCCTGGAAGCCCGTCACTGCAGTGACTTGAAGGAAATCAAAACTTACAAGGCGGCCTCCAGGCCGCCTTTTTAGCTTGGTTTCGGGAAATCTGAGATGGGGCAGATTATTAAAACTAAGGAGATGGCAAATCTCTCCTAGGTGCAAAGTCAGGTTCCAAAGGTGCCGCGGTATCCGGTTAGAATCCAGGCCAGACTCCTAATCTTGGTTCCTGACGTAGGTGGAAACGAAATATATCTTGCCAGGAGCGGCAGTTATCGTTGGAGAGGCAAAAATGGGAGA
>DASWLF010000451.1:0-1645 GCA_036396255.1 Desulfobaccales bacterium | reverse complement strand
AGGGCGAACCTGCCTTTGTCCATGGGAATGGCGGTGTCGGTGATGATGGGTCCGAAGGTGGCGGGGCATTCACCTTCTTTAATTTCCTCATACCTTCCTTCTCCTCCCTCCTGTTGGCCTTTCTCGTTGGTTGCGGTTGTTTGGGGTTTCCCCTGCTCTTTTGAGAGTGTTTGGGAAATCGCCTTCTCCCCCTGGGCAGCGATCACCGGATTAAGCCACCCGGTGGCCGGATAAAGCAGGCAAATCGCCGCCAACAGGAACAACCAGACTCGCACCGACCTCATTTAAGTTTCTCCTAGCTTTTCCCCAAATGCGGTTAGTTGTCGCCGACCCTGCTGTCCTTGGGCTGCCGCTGGACCGCGCCGGGCTCGCCAGCCGACTCCTGGTGGCTAAACTTCTCTTCCTGGCAAGTCCGCCGGGGATCAAAAGAAAAAGCCACGAAAACCTGGCGCCTGCCGGCACCCGAGCCTTCGTGGCTTTAGTTCAAAGTTGTTAGGTTAAGGCTATCCGGGTTTCATTCCCGGAATGACGTTACTTTATGGCAGGGCGAGCAGAATGTCAAGCTTCCCTTGCGTCAAAATTAGCTACCCAAGGCACTTTAGGTCCATTTATCTCATCCAGCCCTGTCCTTAACAATTACCACAGCCGCGTTTCTGCTGAGCAATAAAGCCACGAAGGCCGGATCTGGTCAGAAGACCGGGTAAGCGTTCGTGGCTTTCCTTTTTTATCAGTCACCGGCCACCTATAACACTCCTTCCGGTTAGCCGCTCAGTCGGACCGGTGGTTTAAGAGGTTGCAAGCAATTGGGGCCCGCTTGCGCCACCAGGAGTTTGATACGCCCACAACCCTTGGTGAACAGGTAGTGCCAGGCGTCTTCTACCTCCGGAAACCCTTGCCGGGAGCTCACCAGCTCCACCCGGTCTGCCGGGAACCCCATTTCCTTACAGTGGCTTCCAAGATCGAAGTCTTCCGGCAACTCCCCGCCGCCCACCAGATAAACGATCAACCCGCTCTTCATGTAACCCTCCTTAAGGTCCTGTTTTTAAGTTTCCCCCAATGGACCATTGCACCGGCTTTTCCTAGAGGCCCTTCATCGCCTGGGCCAGATGGTCCAGATAGATATTGACGATTTCTTCCTGATACCCCAGCCCTTTGGTAATGCCCTGGATGCGATAGGCTCGCTGCTTCAGAAGCTCTGATTTCCAACTCTCCGGATCATCTCCCAGGATATCCTTGGCCACGTGCTCGCCGGCCACAAATAAGAAGGGCATCAGCACCACGGTGGCAGCCTTGGATTGCTTGACGGCCTCCAGAGCCTCTTGCCGCGAAGGTTTGCCTTCTACGGTTCCCAGAAACACATTCTGGTGGGGATAACGGGAGCGCAACAGCCGGGCAAAGGCCAGGTAGGCCGCTTCCCCCTGGGGTATGGGGCTGCCGTGGGCCACCAGGACCACCGCGGTATCCTTCAAGTCCTTAGGGAAAGTCTGGGCCACGGCCTTCAGGACCCGCTCCTGGTCCTGATTGCTGCTCAGCAGCGGTTTCCCCAGGGCGACTTTCAGACCGGGGATCTTCCGGCTTTCCGCCACGATTTTCTTTTCCCACTCCTCCCCCGGCACCAGATGGAGAGACTGGACGGCCACCCGGT
>DASWLF010000450.1:0-4384 GCA_036396255.1 Desulfobaccales bacterium | reverse complement strand
TGCTGGCCGAAGCCGATCCCAGGCTCCTGGACCCGGGGATGGTGCGGCAGCTCATCGCCGGGCAGCGCCGGGGCTATGCCAACATTGACCGGCTGTTTCTCCTTACCATGCTGGAGCTATGGCGCCGGGAGTATCAGGTTTTTCTGCCGTAAACCCGGGGTTGGCGGCAATGGCAATTTTTGCAAGGTATCATCTCACCGGCCGGGTCCGTGAACCTGAGAAAAGGTAAATTTTCATGCGGTTGGGAATAGACGCCTCCAATCTCCGGATAGGCGGGGGCATAACGCATCTGGTCGAGTTACTGGGGGCGGCGCGCCCCCGGGAGCACAGCATCGACCGGGTGGTGGTGTGGACTTATGGCCAACTGGCGAGCCAACTGCCGTCCCGGCCCTGGCTGACGGTGGTGCCTGAACCGCTCCTGGACTGGCCGCTGCCGCTCAGGCTGCTCTGGCAAACCGTCCGGCTCACCAGGCTGGCCGCTAAGGCCTGCGATATTCTGTTTGCCCCGGGGGGGATTTATGCGGGGTCGTTCCGGCCCTTTGTGACCATGTCCCGGAATATGCTACCATTTGAAAAGCGCGAGCGGCAGCGGTACGGCTTTTCCTGGATGGGCCTCAGGTTGGCTCTGCTCCGGGTTGCTCAAAGCCGCGGTTTTCGACAAGCCAGCGGAGTGATCTTTCTGAGTCGATATGCCTGCTCCACGGTGATGAAACAAGTCCCAGGAATTAAAGGGGAAATAGCCATAATTCCCCACGGGGTGGTCCCACAGTTCCTGGCGCCCCCGCGGCCTCAAAGGCCCTTAACGGATTATTCCTTCGCGGCCCCGTTCCGTTTGCTATATGTTTCAATCTTAGATGTTTACAAGCATCAGGAGCAGGTGGCCAAGGCGGTAGCCCTGCTCCGCAGCGAAGGATTGCCGGTCAAACTCGATCTGGTGGGGCCTGCTTATCCTCCCGTTTTGTCCCGCCTGAGGGCGGTGATAGGCGAACTTGACCCCCAGGGAAATTTCATCAATTATGTGGGGCCGCTGCCGTATGCCGAACTGCCCGGGGTTAATCGCGACGCCGATGCCTTCGTCTTTGCCTCCAGCTGCGAAAACATGCCCAACATCCTGCTGGAGGCCATGGCCAGCGGCTTGCCCATTGCCTGTGCGAGGCGGGGGCCGATGCCCGAGGTCTTGGGCGAGGCGGGGGTCTATTTCGACCCTGAGGACCCGTCCAGCATTGCGGCGGCCCTGCGGGCGCTGCTGTCTTCTCCGGAACTGCGGGCCCGGCTGGCGCAGGCCGCTTACCAACGGGCCCGGGGTTTTTCGTGGGAGCAATGCGCCCAGCAAACCTTTGAATTCCTGGCGCAGGTGGCGTCAGGTGCTGGCAGGTAAAAGATGTGCGGGATTGCGGGAGTCGTAAACTGGGGGGATCATATAACCCTGACGGCCATGACCGATTGCCAGGCGCACCGCGGTCCCGATGACGCCGGGGTTTGGGAGCACGTGGCGCCGGACGGCGCCTATCTGGGCCTCGGCAGCCGGCGCCTGTCCATCCTGGACCTGTCCGCTGCGGGCCATATGCCCATGGCCAACGAAGATAACACGGTCTACCTGGTGTACAACGGCGAAATCTATAATTTCGCCGAGCTTCGCCGGGAACTTGTGGCCAGAGGCCACCGCTTCCGCTCCCACACCGATACCGAGGTGGTCCTGCACCTTTACGAAGAAGAAGGGCCGCAATGCGTCAAGCGCCTGAACGGCATGTTCGCCCTGGCGATTTGCGACCTTCGGGCCGACCCTCCTTCGTTATTTCTGGCCCGGGACCATTTTGGGATTAAACCCCTGTACTACCTGCACCAGGGCCCGCGCTTTGCTTTCGCCTCCGAGGCCAAGGCCCTGCTCCTGTTGCCCGATTTCCGGGCGGAAGTGGATCTGGAGGCCTTGCATCAATTCCTGACCCTGCTCTGGGTTCCGGGCCCCAAGACCATATTCCGGGGCATTCAGCAACTGCCGGCCGGCCACTATGCTGTTTTAAAACAGGGCGTCCTGAAAATTGAGCAATATTGGGACCTGACTTTCCCTCCGGCCCAGGCCGATTACCGCCTGACCGAAGGCGAACTGACGGAGGAGATCAGGCGGCGCTTCCGTCAGGCGGTGCAGGCGCAGATGATCAGCGACGTGCCCATCGGGGCCTTCCTGAGCGCCGGGTTGGATTCCAGCAGCATCGTGGCCATGATGGCCCAGGCCCACGGCAGCCCGGTGCAGACCTACACCATCACTTTTCCCCCCAAATACCGGGTGGGAGAGACCACCATGGACGACCCCGGGGTGGCCCGGCGGACGGCCCAACATTTCGGCTGCGACCACCATGAGATTACCGTTGAACCCCGGGTGGCGGAACTGCTCCCCCGCCTGATCTGGCACATGGATGAACCGGTGGCTGATCCGGCCATCATCATGGCTTACCTAGTTTGCCGGGAGGCCCGGCCCACGGCCACGGTGCTCCTGTCGGGAATTGGGGGGGATGAGTTGTTCGCCGGCTACCGCAAGCACTATGCCCACTATTGGGCCGGGGCCTATCGCCGGTTGCCGGCGGCCTGGCGCCGACAACTCATCGAGCCGGTTTTGTCCGGTCTGCCTTCCCTGCGCGGCACACCTTTCAAAGGCCTGGTGCGGCTGGCCAAGAAAATGGCCCGCCGCGGTTCTCTGGAGCCCCGGGAAGCCTTTTTGATGGACTCCACTTACCTGGATGAGTCCCAGAAGGCTGACCTTTATGCACCGGCATTGCGAGATAGCCTGGCTGGTCTGGACCCCTGGAGCCGGCACCGGGACTATTTTGAGCGGGTGTCCCAGGCCGATTTTCTTCACCAGATGCTCTATCTTGATCTTAAAGCCTTTATGGTAAGCCTGAATTTGAATTATAATGATAAAATGAGCATGGCGTCGTCCCTGGAGGTGCGGGTCCCCTTTTTGGATCGGGAGTTGGCCGAGTTTGTCGCCTGGCAGGTGCCGCCCGGCCTCAAACTCAACGGCTTCTTCCGGCCGGTCACCAAACACATTTTTCGCCAGGCCATGAAAGGCATACTGCCCCGGGAAGTATTGCGTCAGGCCAAAGCCGGTTTCGGGGCGCCGGTGGATTACTGGCTGGCTTACGATCTTAAAGAAATGGTGGACGATCTCCTCTCCAGCGAGCGCCTGTCCCGGCGCGGTTTCTTCGAACCGGCCGTGGTGCTGAAAATGGTCCATGAACACCGCCGGGGCACCCGGGATTGGTCCATGCAAATCTGGCAATTGCTCACCCTGGAACTCTGGTTGCAGACCTTTGTGGACCACCCGGCCGGGAAACTTTGATAGCCTGAAATGAAACAGATACTAAAATCTCTGCGCACCGGGAAGACCATGGTGACGGAAGTGCCCACCCCCAAAGCCGGGCAGGGTATGATCCTGGTTCAGACTGCGGTTTCGCTGGTCTCCGCCGGGACCGAACGCCTGGTGGCGGATTTCGCCGAGAAAAGCCTGCTGGCAAAAGCTCGCTCCCGGCCTGATCTGGTGAGACAGACCCTGGACAAGGCCAAGCGGGAAGGAATTTTGACCACGGCTGAAGCGGTGTTCAGCCGGCTGGCCCAGCCCCTGGCTTTGGGATATTCGTGTGCCGGCACGGTCCTGGACCCAGGCGGGGTGGCGGGATTGCAGGTGGGCCAGCGGGTGGCCTGCGCCGGGGCCGGCTACGCCTCTCACGCCGAAGCCGTAGCCGTGCCTAAAAACCTGGTGGTCAAGCTCCCCGAAGCCGTGGACTTCGAGTCCGGCGCCTTTACGACCCTGGGGGCCATTGCTTTACAGGGCATCCGCCTGGCCGACGTCAAGCTGGGGGAACTCGTCGCAGTCATCGGCCTGGGCCTATTGGGCCAGCTTACGGTGCAGATGCTCAAGGCCGCGGGTTGTCTGGTGGTGGGCCTGGATATCCAACCGGCGCGGGCGGAATTGGCCCGGCAACTGGGGGCGGACGGCGTGGCCACCACTCCGGGACAACTGGCTTCCCTCTGCCGGAGCTGGTCCGGCGGTCTGGGCACGGATGCGGTATTAATCACCGCAGACACCAAGAGCAGCGAACCCCTGGAAGTTGCCGGGGAGGTGGCCCGGGATCGCGCCCAGGTGGTCCTGGTGGGGGCGGTGGGCATGACCCTGCCCCGCAAGATCTACTTCGAGAAAGAGCTGGGGTTTCGCGTCTCCCGTTCCTACGGCCCCGGGCGCTATGACCCCGAATATGAAGAAAAGGGGCAGGACTACCCCATCGGCTATGTGCGGTGGACTGAAAATCGCAATATGCAGGCTTTCGTGCAGTTCCTGGCCCAAGGCCGAGTGAACGTCCGGCCTTTGATTTCGCACCGCTTCCCCATC
>DASWLF010000449.1:0-8292 GCA_036396255.1 Desulfobaccales bacterium | reverse complement strand
CACAACACCGAAGTGGCTTACAACTACTTGCCCCAGGTGGACGCCGCCGTATTCGTGGTCACCGTGGACCCGCCCCTGTCGGCGGCGGAACACGAGTTTATTCGAGACATCCGGGATTATGTCCACAAGCTATTTTTTGTCCTGAACAAAATCGATTACGTGGCGGAGGCAGAGCTACGGGAAGCCCTGGAATTCACCGCCCAGGTGCTGCAGTCCGACCTGGCGGCGGAACAGGTGAAGATCTTCCCCATGTCCGCCAAGATGGCTCTGGACGGCAAGACCGACGGGCATCCGGAACTGCTGGAGGCGAGTCTCCTGCCCCAATTCGAAGAACATCTGCGCCAGTTTCTTTACCTGGAAAAGGGGCGGGTGCTCCTGATTTCCTGTGTCAGCGGGGCTTTAAAGGTCATTACCGATTCCACCCTGGCCCTCAAGGTGGAACGCCAGGCCAGCGGCATGACCCTGAAGGAACTGGAAGAAAAGATCGCTCGCTTTGACCTTGAATTGCAAGGGCTAGAGAAAGAGCGGGAGATGTCGCTGCTTCTGCTAGACGGCCGGATCAAAGGCGTAATAACACAAGTGGACGCCGACCTGGAGGCCTTTAAGCGGGAGACCGCCGCCCGCCTGCGCCGGGAGGTGGAAGCGACCTTCCACCAGAAGAGCCGGACCGCCTCGGACTTGCGGAAGGAGATGGAAGATTTTCTGTTCGCGGCGCTACGAGATGTGTTCATAACCTGGCGGCGTCAGGAGATCGAGAAGCTCTCCCAGAAATTGGCTGATACCCACCAGGATTTCGCCATCCGCATCAATGCCATTCTGGAGCGCTTGACCCAGCTAACGGCCCGCATCTTCGACTTTTCTTTGCGGGGTTTTGCCGCCGAAGAGGTCTTTACGGAGAAGAGCCGTTTCTGGTTCAGGTTTAAGGAAGACCCCGTGGGGCTGGAGATCTTGCAGATGACCGTGACTTCCCTCCTGCCCCGGGCCCTGACCAAGGGGTTGTTGCTGAAAAAACTTTTGGAAAATGTCACCGAACTGGTGGATAAGCATTGCGGGCGCCTGCGCTACGATTTTCACCAGCGCCTCCAGGAATTGGCCCGGGAGTTCCGCCAGACCTGGCTGGCCAAAATCGACGATACCACCCAGAGCATTAGCCAGGCCCTGGAGCGGGCCCGGGCCCAAAAACAGGCCAGCGCCCAGACCGCCGCCGCCAGGGTGGGGCTGTTGGACCAGAGGTTAACAGAAATTCTCCAGGCCGAAGCGGAGTTACTGGCGTTGCAGGAGGAAATCGACACTGCTTTACCTGGGACATTTTGCAAAATGCCTGGAAAAGATTGTGAAAAAGATAAGTTAGGCTTGACACGGGTAAGAACCATCTTAACTTTTTAAATAAATCCCTATCACCCTCAAGAGGAGATGGCCATGAAAGATTACGAAGAAATCATCAAGAAAAAAGGACTGCCCAGAGTGGGGGAGACGGTGCGCAGTAAAAAGTTCGGCACCAACTGGCGGATCATGGAGAAAAAAGAGGTCTGGCAAAACATCGATCCCGACCCCAAGACCGGAGAACCGCGCATGGTTCCGGCCATTTATCTCCTTTACTGGAAGGTCCAGGAGGGGATATTCCCTGGAGTGGGCAGGATGATGGGCTACCTGTACACCCTCTACGACAACACCTTCAAACTCAACTGGGATAAAGTTTCCTGAGCGAACTGAACCCGCACCTGCGCTTCGATCCAGGGGGCCTGGGCCAATGCCGCCAGCCCCTTGTTTTTTTTATGATTGCCGGGTATTAAGGGTTAGATTTCAGTCTCATCGATTGAGAACCTGCGAGGAGGGAACATGACCCGGATCATCCTGGTGCGCCACGGTCAAACTCCCTGGAACAAGGACAAGATCTTCCGGGGCTCCAGGGACATTCCCTTGAACGACACCGGCCGGGAGGAGGCCCGCCTGGCCGGAGAGTGGCTCAAAGGTGAAACCATCCACGCCGCTTACTGCTCCCCCCTGTCCCGGGCCCGGGACACCGGGGAGGCCATCTCCAGACACCACGGCCTCCAGGTGGCGGACCTGCCGGGGCTCACCGACCTCAAGTACGGCGATTGGGAGGGCCTGCCCCTCACCGAGGTCAAGGTGAAATACGCCGACCTCTACCGCCGGTGGGAAACCGCCCCCCATACGGTGCGCTTCCCCAACGGCGAAACCCTAAACGAAGTCAAGGCCCGGGCCCTGGCCGCGGTGGCGGCCGTGGTGCAGCGGCACCCGGAGCAGACGGTCCTCCTGGCGGCCCACCGGGCCGTCAACAAGGTCCTCATCGCCGCCTTCATCGGCCTGGACAACTCCCACTTCTGGCGCCTCGGCCAGGATACCACCGCCATCAACTCCTTTAACGAAGTGAACGGTACCTGGCATATCATGCTCCTCAACGACACCTGCCACCTGCGGGGCCTGGCCCGGGGCGAGTACGTGGATTTCTAGGTGCAGCTTTTAGGAAGGGGGTCAGGGGCAGACGGCCACTAACAATCCCTCTCCCATTAGCCCAAAACCCTGGCACTCCAGATGAGGGATCGCCTTGAAGATCCCCCGTGGACCCTAAGCGCCTCGTGATTCCTGGCGCCGAGGCTGAGCGGGCCCCGCGGGCCGGAGAGTATCTGAAACCTCAGTAAATCCTCCTTAAGGGGCGGAAGTTAAGCGCCGAAGAGTAGCAAATCTTGATTTTGGCATTAAATTTAAGAAAGAGTTGACGCGGTGCTGCAACCCCGAGTCATGGGGGTTGGCCACGGATCGGCCGCGTCAACCGGCGGCACCATTACCGATGAAATGATAATTCGTCCGCGGCCCCAGGCGAGGGCCGCCCGGAAGAGAGGCGGAGGGCATGGGAAAATACCAGGAAAGAAAGTGGACCGGAGAGAAAGGCAAGAAATTTGGCCACGCGGGCCGGGTGGAGGATTCCTACCGGTTGGAGGAAGGCCAGGAAGCCGCAGTCTGCCAGGTTTGCCGCGCCCTTTACCAGGGCAAGCGCTGGTTTTCTGACGACAAGCTGTTTAAGCGGCTGGCGGGCTCCCCCAAGTTAAAGGAGGTCGTCTGCCCCGCCTGCCGCAAGATCGAGGACGGCTATCCCGAGGGCATCCTCACCCTGAGCGGCGAGTTTCTCACCCAGCACCGAGACGAAATTGTCACGCTGCTGGAAAAAGAGGCCGCCCGGGTCTCGAAACGGAACGTGATGGACCGGGTGATCCAGATGACCGCGGCAGCCAAAGACAAGCTGGTGGTGGAGACCACCACCGAGAAACTGGCCCAGCACCTGGGCCGGGCGGTTTACCGGGCTTATAAAGGGGAACTGAGCTTCCGCTGGGCCGAGATGAACAAGTTCGTCCGGGTCTACTGGTCCCGGTAAAAAGCCGGTTTTCGGTTTTCGGTGTGGCAAAGGAAAGGATGTCATTCTGAACGGAGCGTCAGCGGAGTGAAGAATCTCTAAATTGGAGATTCTTCGCTGCGCTCAGAATGACAAGCTGATGAAAGTCAGGGTCCTGGCGGTTTATGCACCGGCAAGATGCCGGTGCCACCAATACTTGTAAGGTAGGCACTGCCCAGCCGTGCTTATTTCCGAATAATACGGCATTTGAAGAAGACAACCGGTTTCCCGAGATTTAAGTAGCCGGGGCAGGCGGCCGCAGGCCGCCTGCCCCGGCCTCTTATGGGGGTTGGGAGGGGGGGGTATGGGTGGAGGGCAGGGGCCGTCGGCCCCTGGCCCTCCCCCCAAAGTTTTACTCTTCCTTCTCCCCCTCCTCCTCGGCCAGCACCAGGTTGACGTGGCGCCGGCGGACGTCCACGTGGGCCACCCTGACCCGAACCGGGTTCCCCAGGGCGAAGCTGCGGCGAGTCTTGCGGCCCAGCAGCAGCTGCCGGCTCTCGTCATGCTTGTAGTAATCGTTGGGCAGGTCCACCAGGCGCACCAGGCCCTCGGCGTAGATCTCGTTCAGGGACACGAAGAAGCCGAAGGCGTTGACCCCGGTGATGCGGCCGGAGAAGGTCTCTCCCACCCGGTGGGCCAGGCAGCGCACCTGCATGCGGGCCAGCATCTCCCGCTCCGCCTCGATGCCCACCCGTTCCCGTTTGTTGAGGTGTTGGGCCTGGGCCTCCAGGTCTTCCGGGTCCAGGGAGAACGGCGGTTTTTTGCCCGTAAGCTTTGCCAGCAGCAGGCGGTGGACCTGGAGGTCCGGGTAGCGGCGGATGGGGGAGGTGAAGTGGGTGTACCACTCGGTGGCCAACCCGTAGTGCCCCAGGTTCTCGCCGGCGTAGCGGGCCTGCTTCAGGGAGCGCAGCAGCATGAGCTGCACCATGGGGGCCAGGGGGGTCTGGCGCACTTCTTCCAGGAATCCCCTCAGCGCCCGGGGGTCCCGGTGGGCCTCCCGGGGCAGGGCAAACCCCAGGCTCTTCAGGTAAGTGCGAAAGGCCGCCATCTTGGCCGCATCCGGCCGCTCGTGCACCCGGAAAAGAGAGAACTCCCCCAGGTACTCGGCCACCGCCTCGTTGGCCGCGATCATGAACTCCTCGATGATCTGGTGGGAGATGAGCAGGTCCACCCGGCGCACGTCCACGGGCCAGCCCTTGTCGTCCAGCACCACCTCGGCCTCGGGGAGGCTCATGAGGAGGCTGCCCCGCTCCCCCCGGCGCTGCCGCAGAAGCTGCGTCAACTCCGCCATCCAGGCCAGCATTTTCAGGAAAGGCTGATAATGGCCCCTGAGCTTCCGGTTCTTGGGGTCCAGCAGGTCGTTTACCAGCAGGTAGGTAAGGCGGGCGTGGTTGCGCACCACGCTGCGGGTAAATTTGGCTTTTTGCAAGCGCCCCTGCCGGTCGTAGTCCAGGATGACGGTGACCGCCAGGCGGTCTTGGTCGGGCTTGAGGCTGCAAACGTCGGTGGCCAGGTCGGGCGGCAGCATGTGCACCGCCCGCTGGGGGAAATAGACGCTGTTGCCCCGGGCCTGGGCCTCTTGGTCCAGGGCCGAGTCCGGGGCCACGTAGTGGCTGACGTCGGCGATGGACACGTAGAGGGTATAGGCGCCGCCAGGTTTTTTCTCCACACAGACGCCGTCGTCGAAGTCCCGGGCGTGCTCGCCGTCGATGGTCACCATGGGGAGACCCCGCAGGTCCTGGCGGCCCTTGAGGGCCGGGGGCGAGATGTCCGGGGTGATCTTGGCGGCTTCGGCCAGGGCTGCCGAGGGGAACAGGTCGGGGATGCCGTGCTTCAAAATCACCAGCCGGGTCTGGACCTCGGCGTCCTCCATGGCCCCCAGAACCTCCACCACGGCCCCCTGGGGGTTCAGGTGGGCCGTGGGGTAATGGGTCACCGCGGCCCGCACTACCTGGCCCGGGGTGGCTCCGTTCAACTGCTCCGGGGCAATGACGATGTTGAAGATGAGGTGCTCGTCTTCGGGCGCAACAAAATAGGTGTCTTCGGCCTGGCACAGCAGGCCCAGCACCTCCTTGACCTGCCGCTCCAGGATGCGGATCACCCGGCCTTCCTGGCGGCGGCCCCGGCGTCCCTCGATGCGGACCACCACCCGGTCGCCGTGCCAGGCTTCCTTCAGGTTCACCCCGGTGAGATAAATGTCCTTGCCGCCCTTATCCGGGGTGACGAAGCCGAAGCCGTCGGGGTGCACCGACAGTTCCCCCACCGCCAGGTTCATCTTCTCGGCCAAACCGACGCGGCCGCCTTTGAGGGAAACCAGCCTCCCCTGGGAAACCAGCCGGGCCAGCGCCGCGTCAACCGCGGCGGTGGCGGCCGGGTCCAGCTTCAGCAACTGGTGCAACTCCGCCGGCAGCAGGGGATGGGCCGCGCCTTGAAATGCTTGCAAAATCTCCTCTTCCTCAGAGGGCCGCCGTTTCCGGCGCCTTCCCTTTCTCATCATTAACCTCTTAAGAATTTGATTGCCGTCGCCTGTGCTGGAGCCTTATAACTATAACTTATATTTAGATTTGTGCTTGTTCAAACAATCCTATATAATTTTTCTTATAGAATAGAACTATCCCCTTTGAAAGGCGGAACCTGCGCATGGCAGGTTTGCAGCTAGAATATCTGGCCAGCCTGGCGCCGGAGAGGCGCCGGCAAATCCTGAGCCGCTCCCAAGAAGACGTGAGCCAGGTGCTGGCCGTGGTGACGCCCATTCTGGCGGCCATCCGGGAGCAGGGCGACGTCGAAGTCGTCCGGCAGCACGAGCAATTTAAACCCGGCCTCACCCCGGCGGAGCTGGAAGCCACCCCCCAGGAGATGGAGGCCGCCTACCGCGCCCTGGACCCCAAGGTCCTGGCGGCCCTCAAGGCGGCGGCGGCCAACATCGAGAAATTTCACCGGGCCCAGCTGGAGCGGGAGATGTGGGCCATGGAAGTGCAGCCCGGCCTTCTGGCCGGCCGGCTCTGCCGGCCCCTGGACCGGGTGGGCTGCTACATTCCCGGGGGTCTGGCCTCTTATCCCTCCAGCGCCCTGATGAACATCATCCCCGCCCGGGTGGCCGGGGTGGCCGAAATCGTGGCCGCCACCCCCCCGGGACCGGAGCTGGCCCTCAACCCCGCCACCTTGGTGGCGGCCCATCTGGCCGGGGCGCAGCGCCTGTTTAAAATCGGCGGCCCCTGGGCCATCGGTTCCATGGCCTACGGCACCGAGACGGTGCCCCGGGTGGACAAGATCGTGGGGCCGGGCAACAAGTACGTCACCGCCGCCAAGCTCCTGGTCTTCGGCCAGGTGGACATCGACTCCCCCGCGGGCCCCAGCGAGGCCCTGATCCTGGCTGATGAGACCGCAGAGCCCCGGTTTCTGGCCCTGGACTTCCTGTCCCAGGTGGAGCACGACCCCGAAGCCGCCGCGGTGCTGGTCACCCCGGACCCGGACCTGGCCCGGAAGGTGGTGGAGCTCATTCACGCCGAACTGCCCCATCTGCCCCGCCGGGAGATCATGGAGGCGGCCCTGGCCAAGTACTCCGCAGTGTTGGTGGCCAAGGACCTGCAGGAGGCCCTGGAATTCGCCAACCTCTATGCCCCGGAGCACCTGCAAATCGTCACCCGGGACCCCTTTGCCCTGCTCTCCCGCATCCGCCACGCCGGCTCCATCTTCCTGGGGCCTTATGCGCCGGTGCCGGTGGGAGACTACGCCTCGGGCACCAACCACGTCCTGCCCACCGGCGGTTGCGCCCGCATGTTCTCCGGGCTCTCGGTGGACGACTTCATCACCAAGCCCACTTTCCAGCACCTGTCTTTCGAGGCCCTGAAATCCCTGAAGGACACGGTGATCACCCTGGCGGAGAGCGAGGGCCTGCTGGTCCACGCCCGGGCCGTGGCTGAACGCTTCAGGTATATATGATCAATGATTAGGGTCGTGTTCATAAATAGTATGATGGCAAATCAGACGGAAACCCAAGCTTTAAGGCTCTTTAAGTCCCCCTTTGAAAAAGGGGGAATTAGGGGGATTTCCAGGCGGTTATTATAAAATTCCCCCTGACCCCCCTTTCGGAAATGGGGGTTAAAAATCAGGCGGTTAAATGTCACATTAATCAGGAACGCCACCCCAGCAGGAATTCAAGCCATGCCTACTCATAAAACCCCGACCATCCTTCCCGTGGACATGGCCGACGTCCAGAACCACGTCAGCCCCCACACCATCGACATCGACAAGGTGGGAGTCAAAAACATCTCCTATCCCATCGTGGTCCTGGACAAATTCAACGGCACCCAGCACACCGTGGCCAAGATCAACATGTACGTCAACCTGCCCCACCGCCACAAGGGCACCCACATGAGCCGGTTCATCGAGATCCTGAGCGAGTACCGCCGGGACGTCAGCCTGAAGAAAATCGGCGCCATCCTGGAGGAGACCCGGCGCCGCTTGCACGCCCAGTCGGCCCACATCGAAATGACCTTCCCCTACTTCATCGACAAGGAGGCCCCGGTCACCAAGGCCCGGGGCTTGATGGAGTATATCTGCACCTTCACCGGGGCCCTCTACGAGGACGGCCGCCTGGACCTGGTGGTGGGCATCACCGTGCCCATCACCACCTTGTGCCCCTGCTCCAAGGAGATCAGCCAGGCGGGGGCCCACAACCAGCGGGGCGAGGTGCGGGTGCAGGTGCGCTACCAGAAGTTCTTCTGGATCGAGGACCTGATCCGGCTGGTGGAAGAGTCCGCCTCCTGCGAGGTCTATGCCCTGCTGAAGCGCCAGGACGAGAAGTACGTCACCGAGAAGGCTTACACCAACCCCATGTTCGTGGAGGACGTGGTCCGGGAAATCGCCCACAAACTCAG
>DASWLF010000448.1:0-8125 GCA_036396255.1 Desulfobaccales bacterium | reverse complement strand
CAAATCGCAACCGAAAAAGTGGCACAGGCGTCTCGCCTGTGCTGGCGCAGGCTAAAGCCTGCGGCTACAAATAATAACTTTTTGATCGCAACTCAGTACGAGAAAGCCTCAGGCCTTAGGGGTACGACCCGCCGGGCCCTCACGGGAACCTGCTGATTTAATCCAGAAGGGCCTTCAGGGCCTGGAGCTCTTCTTTGAGGTCGCGCAGCAGGGCCGCCAGGCTGCCCTCCGGAGACCGGGGCAGAAAGGGCGCCGGTGCGGGCAGGCGGGGGGTCTGGGGATTGAGTTGGCGGCGCATGGCCGCCAGGGTCAGCTTTTCTTCGTCCCGCAGGCGCTTGATTTCGAAGATCAGCTGGATGTCCGCCGTCCGATAGAGACGGTGCCGGGAACGGCGGCGGCTGGGTTTCAGGAGCTTGCCGATGCCCTCCCAATACCGCAGCACATGGGGGTTCACCCCGGTGAGGCGGCTCACTTCACCGATGGTATAGAACGGTTTGCGTGGGAAGTCCTCTTCCACCCTGTCCTTACCGCAGTTCCGCTCCCAGTTCCCGGGTCAGGGCCGCCACCAGGGCCTGATGGCGCGGGTTGACCAGGTCATCCGTCAGGGTCCGCTCCGGGTCCCGGTAGGAGAGCCGGTAGGCCAGGCTGCGTTTGCCCGGAGGAATGGGGTCACCGGTGTAGACGTCAAAGAGGCGGGCTTCCACCAGCCAGGGGCGCCCGTGCTGGTACAGGGCCTGGGCCACCCGGGCGGCGGGCACTGCCTCCGGCACCACCAGGGCGATGTCCCGGTAGGCCGCGGGGTAGCGCGGCAGGGGGCTGAACTTGGGCGGCGCCGAGGTTCGCACCAGGGCCCCGAAATCAAGATTGAACACGAAAATGCGGCCTTCCAGGTCCAGTTGCTCGCTGACCTCCGGCAGGAGCTCCCCCAGGACCCCCAGGTCCACGTCCCCGGAATAGGCCCGGGCCCCGTAGCCCAGGAAAAGGGGGAGGCCGTCCGCCCGAAAGTTCACCTCCGGGATCTGCAGGCCTTCCAGCAAGGTCTCCACCGCGCCCTTGAGGTCGAAGAAATCCACCGCCTCCCGGGAGCTGTTCCAGGCAGCTTCCTCCCGGCCGCCGTACATCGCCCCGGCCAGCCAGTGCTCCTCCCGGGGCAGGTCGGCGCCGGGCTCCGGGATAAACACTTTGGCGACCTCGAAGAGGCGCACGTCCAGGACCTGCTTCAAGGTGTTGCGGCGCAGGGTCTCCAGCAGCCCCGGGAGCAGGGAGGTGCGCATCACCGCCTGCTCCTCGCTCAGAGGATTGGCCAGGCGCAGCACCGGAAGGGCCGGGGCCGCCTCCGGCATTAGGGCCTCCAAGCGCTCCGGCTGGAAGGAGTAGGTGATGGCCTCAAAGAACCCCAGGCCCAACAGCAACTGTTTGGCGGCGCTCCGCAGCTCCACCTCGGGACCCGGCCGCGGGGTGGACACCACTCCCCGGGGCAGGGTCACCGGGATGGTCCCATAACCGGCCAGCCGGGCGATCTCCTCGATGAGGTCCACTTCCCGCTCCAGGTCCCCCCGGAAGGAGGGCACCTGCACCACCAGGCTGTCCGGCGCCACGGACACCACCGGCAGGTGAAGCCGCCGCAGCAACTCCATCATCTTTTCCTGGGAAAAGTCGGTGCCCAGAACCTGATTGGCCCGGGAGACCCGGAGGCTCAACCGCGGGTGCTGGATGGGGGCCGGGTAGGCGTCCAGCCGGGCGCCGCAGGCCTCGCCCCCGCCCACTGCCAGCATGAGCTGGGTGGCCCGCTCCAGGGCGTGGGTCACCGCGTCGGGGTCCACTCCCCGCTCGAAGCGGTAGGAGGCCTCGGTGCTCAGGCCCAGGCGCTTGGCGGTGCGCCGGATGGTGCGGGGATTGAAATAGGCGCTCTCGATGAGTACCTGGCTGGTGGCGGCGGTGACTTCGGAGTCCAGGCCGCCCATGATGCCCGCCAGGGCCACCGGCCGGGCCGCGTCGCAAATGAGCAGGGTCTCCGGGTCCAGTTGGCGCTCCTGGCCATCCAGGGTGACAAAGGTGTGGTCCCCCGGCCGGGGCAGGCGCACCACGATTTCCCCGCCCCCCAGCTTCTCAAAGTCAAAGGCGTGGAGGGGTTGGCCGAACTCTAACAGGACGTAGTTGGTGACGTCCACCAGGTTGTTGATGGACCTGAGGCCCGCCAGTTGCAGGCGGCGCCGCAGCCAGAAGGGGGAGGCTTGCACCGTCAGCCCCGTCAACAGGCGCGCCGCGTACCGGGGACAGTGCACCGGGTCCAGGATGGTCACCTTGGCTTTCAGTTCCGGGCCCCGGGACGACGCCACCTGCACCTCCGGGTGGCGCAGGGGCTGGTTGAGCAGCGCCGCCACCTCCCGGGCCAGGCCCAGGACACTCAGGCAGTCGGAACGGTTGGCGGTGATGGCCACCGTGAGGACCGTATCCTGAAGGTTCAGAGCCGGGACCAGGTCCTGCCCCACCGGCAAATCCTGGGGAAGCTCCATGAGGCCCTCATGGTCAGGCGATAGCCCCAACTCGTCTTCCGCCAGGAGCATCCCCTGGGAGACCACGCCCCTGAGCTTGGCGGGCTCCAGGCGCCGGCCGCCGGCCAGGACGGCCCCCGGCGGCGCGAAGGGATAGAGTCGGCCGGCCCGCACGTTGGGGGCGCCGCAGACCACCGCATAGGTGTGGCCGCCGTCGTCCACCGCCGCAATCTGCAAGCGGTCGGCGTTGGGATGCGGCTCCACCCCCGTCACCCGGGCCACCACCACCCCGGAAAAGTCCGGGGTCACTTCTTCCAGGGCCTCCACTTCCAGACCGGCCATGGTCAGCCGCTCCGCCACCTCCGCGGCGGACACCGTGAGGTCTACCAGTTCTTTCAGCCAGTTGAGACTCAAGCGCATAATGGCTTAATGTAACCCCCCTTGCCACAAAACTCAAGGTCCTAATAAGTAGGGGCGGGGTTACCCCGCCCCTACCAGATACGTCCCAAAATGAAAAGGGACCGGCTCGGTCCCTTTCAAAAACTCTGGCCCTGGACAGACCTATCCCTGTTCAGGCATCCTTCTGTCTCTCAAGTCAGCAGTCGTTCAGGTGGAAGCCTTACGCCGGAAACCCCGTTCTCCCAGGCCTTTTTCTTTGGCCAACTTGCGGCGCTGTTCCGAGTACTCTTTGCAAACCAGGGGGAATTTCTTGGGGTCGAGACCGTAGCGACGGAAATATTCGGCCGGCGCCAGATGGTGCGCTTTGCGCAGATGGGCCTTCAGGGTCCGCATCTTCTTGCCGCACTCCAGGCACAGCACGTATTTGTCTTTAACGATTTCATCCAGCGGCACCGACGGTTTCTTAACAACTACCGCCTCTTTGCCCTTCTCCGGAACGGCCGGGGCCGCTTCCAGAACTGCTTCGCCAGCTTCCAGGGAGGATAACACACTATAAATTTCTTTAATCTCCTCCACCAATTCTTTAGGGGTGAGCTCACTCATTGAAGCATGTGAAATTACAATCTGGGCCGTTAATTTGAGTACTTCAGTCGCCATAAGAAATTTTCCTCGCGTTAAATTTTTTAACTACTATAAGGGCATCAACTTTTTTAAGGGCCTAATCGAAATTTATATTTAACTATGATTTCTCTTGTCAAGCAATTTTTTGTATAAAGAACTTTTTTTATACCGGTTCTATCATTTTTATTCTTTGCGGATACGCGGGAAACCAAATAAGATTTACTTTTGGGACATGTTTTGCAAAGTGGCGGGGTCAATGATGGTAATTTTACCCTTATCGACTTCTATCACTCCCATACTTTTAAACCGGGATAACGTGCGCGACAATGTTTCACTGATGGTGCCAAGGTAAGCGGCCAGATGCATTTTGGTAGTGGGCAGTTCGCAGGTCATTCCTTTTTCGATCTTACCGTGGGTTTCCTGGCACCTTTCCAGGATGTAGCGGGCCAGACGGGCCGACACTTCTTTCAACGACAGGTCTTCCAACTGCCGGGTCAAATGAAGCAGCAACTTGCTCAAGGTGGCCAGCATGTTGCGGGCCAGGGTGGGCGAGGCCGCCAGTTGTCTAAGAAACGGGCTCTTGGAAAAAAATAAGGTTTGACAGTCCTCCATGGCGATGGCGGTGGCCGGATAAGGGATGTCGCCAAAGACCGCGGCCTCGGCGAAAGTCTCCCCCGGACCCACCAGCCGGATGATATATTCTTTGCCCTCCGGGGAGCTTTTCACCAGCTTTGCCTGGCCCCCCACCAGGATGTAGAAGCCCTGGGCCTCTTTGCCCTCCCAAAAGATGACGGACTGCCGGGGAAAGGCCTTGCTCCGGGCCATGTGGGCCAGGGCCTCCAGGTCCGCATCCTCCACCCCGGAAAACAGGAAAATCTTTTTCAGTAATGCCTTCTTCCTCTGGAGGGGATCTTCTCCGGCTTTCTCGTTCATGGGCTATCCCCTGGTTCTTGCCGCTTTCTGCAGAAATGGGCGTGGTCCCGGCCGCGCCGCGGGAAAAAAGTCCGGCACCAAACCACTTATACTCCCCCATCTGCCCTAAGTAAAGGAAAATCCTGGTAATTTGAAAATGGTGGGGCGGCGCCTGGAAAAATCACCCAGGTGTCTGGAAAAGATTCAACGCAGACCCAGGTTAAGCACGCGAGCCTGGCAGCCGGCACGGGGCGCGGCCCCGTAACCGCCGCTAATGCCGGTGCCGTTGGCCAACCGCACCGCCAGGCCGGCCCCCTTTCTTTGCTGTTGACGGGGTAACGCCGCCTTTGATAGATTGCTAACCACCATCCGGGGGCTGAAGCTTCTCCATTACGGGCGCCCGGGGAAAGGAGCAGATCATGATTTGGCATAAACGGGCCTTGGTTATTTTGCTGGCAGGGGGTTGTTTGATGTGGGGCTGCGGTCCCGGCGCCAAGGATGAGATCCGCATCGGGGTCAACGCCGAACTCACCGGCTCCAAACCCACCGTGGGCGACTCCTGCAGGAAGGCCATGGAACTCCTGACCCAGCAGGTGAACCAAGGCGGCGGCCTCAAAGTGGGGGACCGGAAGTATCCCGTCAAGCTCTACATCGAAGACAACGAAGACAAGGCCGAGTCCGCGGCCGCGGCGGCCCAGAAGCTCATCAGCCAGAACAACGTCCTGGCCATCATCGGCCCCAACGCCTCGGGCAACGCCATCCCCGCGGCCCGCATCACCGAAGACGCGGGGGTGATCATGATCAGCCCCTGGTCCACCAATCCCAAGACCACGGAAGGCAAGAAGTTCGCCTTCCGGGCCTGCTTCCTGGACGATTTCCAGGGCCAGGTGATGGCCAAGTTCGCCCGGGAGAACCTCAAGGCCAAGACCGCCGCGGTCCTGTATGACGTGGCCTCGGAATACAACAAGGGTATCGCCGAGTTCTTCCGGAAGTTTTTCGAAGCCGACGGCGGCCAGGTGGTGGCCTTCACCTCTTATACCAAGGACGACAAGGACTTTTCCTCCCAGCTCACCATCATCAGGGCGGCCAACCCCCAGGTGTTGTTCCTGCCCAACTATTACAACGAAGTCCCCCTGCAGGCCCAGCAGGCCCGGCGCCTGGGCCTCACCTGCGCCCTCATCGGCTCCGACTCCTGGGGCAGCCAGGAGCTCCTGCGCCTGGGGGCCCTGGACCTGGAAGGCAGCTATTTCAGCACCCATTACGCCCCGGACATCGCCACCCCCAAGGCCCAGAAATTCATTCAGGACTACGAAGCCAAATATGGGAAAAAGCCCGACGACGTGGCCGCCCTCACCTATGACGCCGGCAATCTGTTGCTGGCGGCCATCGCCAAAGCCGGGGCCCTGGACCGCCAAAAAGTGCGGGACGCCCTGGCCACCGTGGACGAATTCGAGGGGGTTACCGGCAATATGAAGTTCAGAAACATGAATGACCCCGTCAAGAGCGCGGTCATCCTCCAGATCAAGGACGGCAAGTTCAAATACTTCTCCAGCGTGCAGCCGTGAAGACAGTTTTCTGTTTTCGGTTTTCTGTTTTCGGTTTTCCGTTAGTAATCGCAGTGTAAACAGGTCGCATCCTTTGCCCTCTCCCCCTCGGGGGAGAGGGTCCGGGTGAGGGGGGTGTAATATAACTTTCGCTCCCTGCAATAATTAATTAGGTTGGCGCCGGCCTCCCGCCAGCGTCATCTTTTCCGCTCCCCTCTGGCTAGACCCGGAAGTAATGATAAATGCTGCAGATCCTGGCCCAAAACGTCCTGAACACCTTGCAATTGGGGAGCGTTTACGCCCTCATCGCCCTGGGCTACACCATGGTGTACGGCATCCTCACCATGATCAACTTCGCCCACGGCGACATTTTCATGGTGGGCACCTACCTCTGCCTGGCCGGGGCCGCCTTCCTGTTGGGACTGCCCCTGGATCTGCCCCTGGCGCTGGTCTTCACCGGCGCCCTGCTGTTCAGCATGGTCCTCACCGCGCTCCTGGGGGTGACCATCGAGCGGCTGGCCTACCGTCCCCTGCGCCAGGCCCCCCGGGTCTCCGCGGTCATCACCGCCCTGGGGGTGGGGCTTTTCCTGGAGAATTTCACCCTGGGGCTGCTGGGTCCGGAGCCCCGCCAGTTTCCTTCCCTCATCACCATGACCCCCTGGGAGGTGGCCGGCCTCACCATCACCCCCCTGCAACTGCTCATCATCTTCATGGCCGCGGCCCTCATGATCCTGCTGGACCTGCTGGTGCGCCGCACCCTGTTGGGCATGGCCATGCGGGCCATCTCCTATAACCGGCCCATCGTGCCCCTCATGGGGGTGCCGGTGGACCGGGTCATCTCTCTCACTTTTGCCATCGGCTCCGCCATTGCCGCGGCCGGCGGCTTATTATATGGCCTGGCCTACCCCGTCCTGGACCCCTACATGGGCATCCGCATCGGCTGGTGGGCTTTTATCGCCGCGGTGGTGGGCGGCATCGGCAATATCCGGGGGGCCATGCTGGGAGGCTACATCCTGGGGCTGGTGGAAGTCTTCACGCCGCTGCTGCTGCCTTCTTCCACCTACCGGGACTTCGTGGCCTTTTCCCTGCTGCTCCTGCTCCTGGTCTTTAAACCCACCGGCCTCCTGGGCCGGCCGGTGTTTGAGCGAGTGTAACGGCAGTGGTCAGTTGCCAGTAGTCAGTAGTCAGTTTTTACTGGAAAAGTCCAATTACTGACCTCTGGCCACTGATCACTGGCTACTGGCTACTGGCTACTGGCTACTAATAAATGGCAACTCCAGATAAGCGGAAGAATCTTTTAATCTACCTCGGCGCCCCTCTATTGTTGGCTCTGGCCTGGGTTTTGCCCCAAACAGGAGCTCTAAATCCCTATATCATCCAGATTCTCATGTACGTGGGGATCAACATGATCCTCACCCTGAGTCTCAACCTGGTGAACGGCTACATGGGGGAGTTTTCCGTGGGCCACGCCGGGTTCATGGGCATCGGCGCTTACATTGCCGCCATCATCACCGTGGCGGTGCTGCCCCCGGCCCTGGCTCCCTGGCTCTTTCCCGGGGTGCTGGCGGTGGGGGGCCTGGCGGCGGCCCTGGCCGGTCTGCTGGTGGCCTATCCCTCTTTCCGCACCCGGGGAGACTACCTGGCCATCGTCACCTTAGCCTTCAACATGATTGTCAAGAGCGTGCTGGAGAATCTGGAGATCGTGGGCGGCCCCCGGGGCTACCTGGGCATGCCCCGCCTCACCACCCTCTTCTGGGTGGCCGCCTGGGTCCTGTTCACCCTGTATGTGATGCGCAACCTGGTCTACTCCAATTTCGGCCGGGGCATCATGGCCATCCGGGAAGACGAGGTGGCGGCCAACCTTACTTCGGTGGACACCCGGCGCCTGAAGATTTACGCCTTTCTCATCTCCGCCTTTTTCGCCGGGGTGGCCGGGGGGTTGTTCGCCCACCTGCTGCAATTCATCAACCCCCGCAGCTTCTCCATCCTGAAATCCACGGACATGCTGGTCATGGTCTACCTGGGCGGGGTGGGCAGCCTGACGGGGTCGCTCTTGGGGGCCACCATCTTCACGGTGCTGTTGGAACTGCTCAGGCCCCTGGGGATCTGGCGCTGGGTGCTGGGGCCGCTGCTCCTGGTGCTGCTCATGATCTT
>DASWLF010000447.1:0-1926 GCA_036396255.1 Desulfobaccales bacterium | reverse complement strand
GCTCCCCAGGCGCATGAAGGTGGCGGGGGAGACGCACTGGGCCGCCTCCACCACCGCGATGGCGCTGCTGGCCGCACCGATGCCGGTGGCCATCACCGATACCGGGATTTTTTTGTAGGTGCCGGTGTAAGTAACGAATTCCCGATTCTTTCTCTTGACTTCCACCCGGTCGAAGTGACGGGCGATCTTCCCGGCCCGGGCCGGGTCCCCGCAGGTGAAGATATAGGGGGCCAGGTCCCCGGGACCGCAATCCAGGTGATAAAACCGGCCCTGGGCATTTTTAGGGAGCGCGATGTCGCCAGGCATAACCTTGGTTTAACAATCGGTTTTTCTTCTCATCCCCAAGCCAGGCTTGGGAACCAGAAAAAAACTTGGTGGCACAGGCTTCCAGCCTGTGCACTTGCACCGGCAGGATGCCGGTGCCACTATTTTCAATATTATTTCCCTGGAAACCCGATCTTTAATGAAGTTATGAATTGCTCCCCGAAGCATGGCCAATAATCTTAACTCTTACCCCGCTTATTGTCGTTGAGCAACTGGCCCTTGATGAGGCGGCGGACATTGGAGGCGTGGCCCGCGGCTTCGGGGTCGTGGGTGACGATAATGATGGTTTTGCGAAATTTTTGGTTGAGCTGAGTTAGCAGGTCCATAATTTCGTGGGCCGACTGCCGGTCCAGGTCGCCGGTGGGTTCGTCCGCGGCGATGAGGGTAGGGTCCGTCACCAGGGCCCGGGCGATGGCCACCCGCTGCTGTTGGCCGCCGGATAGCTGCGCCGGGTAATGGCGCAGCCGGTCGCTCAAGCCCACCAGCTCCAGCACCAGGTTCACGTGGTCGCGCCGCTCCCGGCGGGACAGACCGGTGAGGAGCAGGGGCAGCTCCACGTTCTCGAAGGCGGTGAGCACCGGGATCAGATGGTAAAACTGAAACACGAAGCCCACGTGGGACGCCCGCCAGTCGGCCAGTTGGGTTTCCGTGAGCCCGTTGAGATCGACTCCGTGGACGATGAGGGTGCCGGAATCGGGCCGGTCCAGCCCGGCGATGAGATTGAGCAGGGTGGTCTTGCCGGAGCCCGACGGCCCCATGAGGGCCAGGAATTCGCCGCCGTTGATGTTGAGCGAGATGTCCTGGAGGACCGGCAGGACCTGGCTGCCCCGCCGGTAGGATTTGTACAGGTGGGAAATCTCCACTACGGGCGCCGGGGCAGTACTTGATTGCATAAGTTCACGAATTATGGGGAAGTCATTTTTATTCCCCCCCTTTTTAAAGGGGGGGAAGGAGGGCTTTCTATAACCTTCCGAAAATCCCCCTAAATCCAATGCTGATCACTTAAGCATCCATGTAGGGGCGGGGTCTTCCCGCCCTTGTTGGAGAAGGTCTATTTATCGGGCGGGGGAACCCCGCCCCTACAAAAAATAGCGATCGACAATGCTTAAGTGAACAGCATTGCCCCTAAATCCCTTTTTCAAAGGGGGACTTAATGAATTCCTGGGATTTAAGGATGGTCCTAATTGATCCCACTAAATTTCGCCACCAAGTGCTGGTCGTTTAGGACTCCCTCATGATTCCTTTACTTTCACCCGGGAGCCGTCCTGCAAACTCCCCGGCGGCTGCAGCACCACCCGGTCCCCCTCCTTGAGGCCGCTGGCCACTTCCACCAGGTCGCCCATGGCCGGACCCGGCTGCACCTGGACCATCTTTACCCGGGGCCCGGCCAGCACAAAGGCGAAGGTGCGCCCGTTTATGGTAACCAGGGCGGCCTTGGGGACCATGAGGCGGGGGCTGCGCTCCGCGGGCGAAAGCGGCCGGGACAGAAAGGCCGCCTTGGCGCTCATCTCCGGCAGGATGCGGTCATCGGACTCCAGAAATTTTACCTTGGTGAGCACCGTGGCCTTGGTGCGGTCCGCGGTGGGCACGATCATATGCACC
>DASWLF010000446.1:0-1889 GCA_036396255.1 Desulfobaccales bacterium | reverse complement strand
GATGCACGAGGGGCGGCCCCACATCGTGGACGGCATCAAGAGCCAGGAGATCCAGCTGATCGTCAACACCCCCAGCGGCAAGCTGAGCAAACACGACGACTCTTATATCCGCAAGTCCGCCATCAAGTATAAGATTCCCTACATCACCACCCTGTCCGGAGCCCTGGCCGCGGCCCGGGGCATCGCCGAATTCCGGCGGGAGCGGGGGAAAGTCCGGTCCCTGCAAAGCTATCATGCGGATATCAAATAGCTGTCAGCAGTCAGCTTTCAGCAAAGACCGGGAATAGGCCGGAGCGACATGGGAGGGCGGGCCTCCGGGCCCGCCAATCATAGCAAATGTAGGGCGGGCCCTGCCCGCCGGACTTTCTATTTCTTTTAACCGAAAACCGAAAACCGAAAACAGAAAACGGTATTAGATGAGGGGCCATCCATGAAGTCCGTTCAGGACAACTGCGGCGTCTTCGGCATTTTTTCCACCCATCCCTGCGCCTTCGAGATCTACCAGGGCATCGATCTGCTCCAGCACCGGGGCCAGGAATATTGCGGCATCTCCACCTTCGACGGCCAGGTCCACCAGGTCACCCACCACGGCAAAGTGCTCAACAGCTTCACGGACCGGGATCTGGACCAGCTCCCCGGGAACTGGGGCATCGGCCACGTCAGCCTCAAAGAGCGGCAGCCCGTTAAGTGGCAGTCTGCCCTGGGAGAGATTGCCGTAGCCTTCAGCGGCAATATCATCAACCGGGAAGAGTTGCTCAGGGAGATGATGGGCCGGGGTGAGGCCTTCTGGCGGGGCTACAATGTGGAGATCATTTCCAAAATATTTTTGGCAGCCGGGGAGCCGCTGCGGGGACTGACCGACCTGGCCCACAAGCTCAAGGGGGCTTACTCCCTGGTCATTTTGAGCCAGAACGGCATTTATGCGGTGCGGGACGTTTATGGGTTCCGGCCCCTCATCCTGGGCCAGGGGCCGGGCCGGTACGCGGTGAGCTCCGAGTCCCGGGCCCTGCAAAACCTGGAACTGGAAGTGGTGCGGGATGTGCAGCCCGGGGAGATTGTCCTGCTCAATGAAAAGGGCTGCACCAGCCTGAAGCAGCTTGACTCGCCCCGGCGGGCCCACTGCGCTTTTGAATGGGCCTATACGGCCAGCATCGACTCAGTCATTGACGGGCTCCCCGTCATTCAGGCCCGGAACAGCCTGGGAGCCAAACTGGCCCAACGGGACGCGGCGGAAGGGGGCCTCGCCGCGGACCTGGTGGCGCCGGTGCCCATGTCGGGGATCGGCCACGCCATCGGCTATCACAAGGAGTCCCGCCTCGACTTCCAGGAAGTCTTCTTGTACAACCGCTACGCGGACCGGAGTTACACCCAGGCGACCCAGGTAGCCCGGGAAAGGATGGCCAAGCGCAAACTCTCGGTGCTGCATCACGCGGTTAAAGGCAGACGCATCGTCCTGTGCGACGACTCCATCGTCCGGGGGACCCAGATCCTTTATAAGGTCCAGGACTTGAAGCAGGCGGGAGCCAAAGAAGTGCACGTCCGGGTGGCTTGCCCGCCGCTGATGTACCCGTGCGATTTCGGCATCTCCACCCGCACCTATGAGGAACTCATCGCCCGGAAATTCCTGAGCCGGGGGGATATCAACTCCATGGCCCAACTGCGGGACCTGGAAGCCCGGGTGGCGGCGCAGATCGGGGCGGACTCGGTGAAATACAACAGCCTGGACGCCTTCGTGGAGGCTCTAAGTCTCCCCAGACAGGACCTGTGCCTGAAATGCTGGGACGGCCTGCGGCCGGTGGAGGAGTGAGGGGGGTTTTGAGGGAGGGGGCCAGGGGCCGAGGGCCCCTGCCCCCTCCCTCAAACTTCCTCCCCCAACCCCCATAAGGAAA
>DASWLF010000445.1:0-6601 GCA_036396255.1 Desulfobaccales bacterium | reverse complement strand
ATTTTCTCCGGATCCAGCAACATGCCGTTGGTGGTGGTGCCCACCCGGCTGCCGGATTTTTTGGCCAGGGCCAGCATGGTAAAAAAGTCGGGGTGCAGGAAAGGTTCGCCCCAGCCCTGCAGGTGGGTCAACCGGGAGCGGGCCAGGGCCGGTAGCAGCTTTTGAAAAGCACTGAGGGGCAGGTGCCGCCCCTGCCAGAGGTCACGGTAAACCGTCTGGGGGCAATAAAGGCACGAGGCGTTGCAGAACGACGTTACCTCCACCTGAATCCAGGAAAATTTTGGGGTCAGGAGGGAAAATAGCTCAGGCCAGCCAAGTTTCATTGATTATCATTTAGGGGCAAGGGCCATAGTGCTGGGTTTCAGAAATATCTGGCCTGAAGGAATCGGCCTTTTCCCCTCTCCCTTGATGGGGGAGGTGATTCGGTAGGGGCGGTTCGCGAACCGCCCCTACACCCCCTCCCCCCAACCCCCTCCCACCAGAGGAGGGGGAGATTTATTGCCAGAACTTAATACAGTGGTTCATAAATTCGGTTACGTGTTTACTAACGGGAACGGAACAGTGGTCTAATTCCCCCTCACCCTATCCTCTCCCCCATCGGGGGAGAGGGGATAAAGTAAGGAACTCCTGTAATGCTCCCTCTCCCCCCGCTGGCGGGGGGAGAGGGCTGGGGTGAGGGGGGCTTGGTAAAAACGTCACCATAATTACGAAATTTTATACTTATTATAGCTACGTGTGAAACACGATATTGGCCCTTAGCCGGCCTTGCCAAAAACCTGCTGTTGGAGATATTCCTCAAAGGTGGCGGGGTCTTTGGAGCTTTTCAGGTATCGGCTGATATGGTCCTCGTCCATCTCGTAGTAGCCCGGAAAGCCCGTGGGCCCGGCGCCGCCGGGGCAGTGGACCAGGGCCGTGAGGTGGATGGCGGGCACCAACTGCCAGTTCGCGTCCTCCTCTAAGGGGCCCGGCAACCGCTCCTCCACCGTAGCGATATTCAGGCGGGAGGCCTTGAGGGCCAGGGCCCAATCGGAGACCCGGGGGATGAGGAGGTTGCCCCGGTCGTCGCCTTTGGCCCCGTGCACCAGGGTGACGTCCGGGCGCAATTCCTGGACCACCGCCAGGTCCTCGGCGCTGAAGGGGTCGGCCAGCACCCGGAAGTGGGGATTGACTTCCAGGTAAGCGGACCCCAGGATACCCCGCACCGGCAGAAACGGCACGCCCATGCCCCCCGCCTGGAGGGCCCGCAGCAGCGCCCCTCAGGGGTACTCCAGGCACTCAAGCCGGCCCTGCTCCACGGCCCGGCGGAAGTGGGGGGCCAGGCCGAACTCCCCCAGCACCACCTGGGCGAAGTGGAGGCGGGAGACCAGGCCGGCGCCGATGGCCAGGTCCACGTTGAGGCCCCCGGTGGGTACGGTGACCAGGCCCAGGTCCCGGCGGCCCTGGCGGATGAGCTCCCGGATCAGGGCCATGGGGGCGCCTTGGGTGTGGCCGCCCAGGGCCACCAGGTCGCCGTCTTGCACCAGGGCGGCGGCGTGGCCCAAATCAGTCCAGACAGGTGGCATCGGGGTCTCCCGGTATGGGGTTATGGCCCAGTTGGGCCAGCAGGTTGAGCAGGATGCGGGCGGTGGCGCCCCAGATCACTTCCTGGTTGTGGCGCCAGCAGCAGACCCGGGTAGTCCTGCCCTGGAAGATGTAGGGGCCGCTGCTCCAGCGCTCCGGGGGAATGAAACCCTCCAGGGGCAGCGTCAGCAGGCGTTCCACCTCCCGGGGGTTGGGGCGGAACTCGTAGGGGTGGGGAATGAGCCCCACGAAAGCGGTAATGGTGTAGCCGGTAATGGTGTCCACCGGCGGCAGGGTCCCCAGCACCTCCACCACCCGGTGGTCCAGGCCGATCTCTTCTTCGGTCTCCCTCAGGGCCGTGGCCAGCAGGTCCGGGTCCCCGGGGTCCCGCACTCCCCCGGGGAAGGAGTTCTGGCCCCGGTGGTCCTTCACCGTCAGGGTCCGCTGGGTGAAGAGCAGGTACAGCTCCTCCGCCTTTAGAAACAGGGGCACCAGCACCCCGGCGGGGACCAGCCCCGGCGAAGGCGTCGGGGGCGGCGGCGGGTTCAGCGGCAGGCGTTGTCTGAGCTGCGAAAGGCTGGAGGGGCCCATTGTTTTGTTTTAACATGACCCCCCCGGCCATGGCAACCACCCAGGTGCCAGGCCGCGGCCTCCGGGGCCCCGAACCGCGGATTGGACCCTGGCGATTGACAAGGGGACCGGGCCGTCATATGTTCAAGGCATAAGCAGGGGCGGGGCCTGGCCTTGCCCCACCACCCAGAGAGGAACGCTGACCATGAAAGTGCAGGAGTACATGCTGCAGGCTTTGAAAGACGCGGTGCAGATGGAGCTGGAGGGCCGCCAGTTTTACCTGGAGGCGGCCAAGAAAGTGGAGAGCGCCGGCGTCCGGGACATCCTGGAATACCTGGCGGAGTCGGAAAAATACCACATCGAGAAATTCAACCAGATCTACCAGAGCCTGGAAAAGGACCCGGCCTGGACCGAATCCCTGGCCGCCTTCACCCCCCCCAAGCACGAGCCCTATGTCTGCGTGCTGGCCATGTCCAAGGAAAACCAGGCCAGCGGCGGCAAAGACGACCTCCAGGCCCTGCGCACCGGCATCAATATGGAGAATTGCTCCATCGACTACTACACCAAGCTGGCCCGGGAGACCAACAATCCCCTGGCCCGCCGCTTCTTCATGAGCATCGCCCACGAAGAAAGGGGCCATTATCTGATGCTCCTGGATATGCACAACTACCTCTCCCTGCCGGAGGACTGGTTCTACGTCAAGCAGATGGGCCACGTGGACGGGGCGTAATTTATGGGGGCAAAAGGCGAAAAGGCAAAAGGGCGAAAAGGCGGGGCGGCAGAGTAGGTCGGTTAATCCTCATTCGCCTCTTTCCCTTTTCGCCCTAAACGGTATTAGCTGCCCTCAGGCCCGCCATCCGGGAAAGTTCATTAACAGAAGGATGCCATGGAGTTAATAATCATCGGCTCCGGCACCGGGGTCCCCTCCCTGCGGCGGGGCGCTCCGGCCCTGGCGGTGCGCACCGGGGGCCGCCTCCTGCTCCTGGACCTGGGGAGCGGCACCCTGCGGTCGCTGCTGCGCTATGGCCTCAACTTCTCGGACATCGACCTCCTGGCCCTGACCCACCTCCACCCCGACCACGTGGGGGACCTGATCCCCTTTTTTTTCGCCACCCGTTATGCTCTGGGGTACACCCGGCGGCAGTCGTTCACCCTGCTGGCGGCCCGGGGCTTCGGGGTCTTCCACGGCAAACTTAAGGAGGCCTTCGGCCAGTGGGTGGAGCCGCCGGTGGGCCTCATGGAGGTGCGGGAGCTGTCCCCGGACGGCCCGGATGAGGTGCGCGGGGAGGGGCTGGTGGTCAGGAGCGCCCCCACCAACCACACCGCCGGAAGCCTGGCCTACCGGGTGGAGGCCCAGGGCCGCTCCCTGGTTTACTCCGGGGACACGGACCTCAGCCCCTCCCTGGTGGAACTGGCCAAGGAAACCGACCTCCTGGTGCTGGAGGCGGCCAATCCCTTCAAAGTGGAGGGCCACCTCACCCCGGCCGAAGCCGGCCGCCTGGCGCGGCAGGCCGGGGCGCGGCGCCTGCTCCTGACCCACTTTTATCCGCCCTGCGACGAAGTGGATGTGGCGGCTCTGGCGGCCGTGGAATTCCAGGGAGAGGTGCTGCGGGCCGAAGACGGCCTCAGGCTCACGGTTTGAGACGAATTGAGACCTCTGCAAAAGGCTTTTCAGGGAGGGGCCAGGGGCCGACGGCCCAGTTACCTTCCTCCCTGGAACTCTCCCCCAATCCTCATATAGGGGGTTGGGAGGGGATCTTTAGGGGAGGGCCATCGTAAGCTCCCGGCCCTGCCCCCCAATGAATTTCTCAGATGGGAGGTTCCATGCGGCTGCATCGACTCTCTAAGCCGGGCCTGGCGGCGCTGGCGGCTTGCCTGATTTTCCTGTCTGCCTGCGGCGGCGCCAAAATCAGCCAGGAAAACTTCGACAAGGTCAAGGTGGGTATGACCCAGGCGGAAGTGAAGGCCATTCTGGGGGAAGCCACCGAGGCGTCCAGCCTGGATGTGGCGGGTTTTTCCGGGAGCACTTCCACCTGGCGCCACGGCGATACCACCATCACCATCCAGTTTGTCAACGGCAAGGTGGTGGCCAAACAGTTTGCCAAGCCGGATAAATAACGGGTTACCGGCCATTGCCGGGGCCGCCTTTCCGGCTGCCGCTTACTTTCGGGCCCCTCGGTTCGCCCCCGGCGCCGGATTGGCCTTTTATCCAGCCCGCCGGTTAATCCCTTCTTTGACAACCCCATGGCGGCATGGAGCCCCTCACTAACTTGGACCTCCGGGTTGCAAACCTCCCTGCCAATCCTTAGATTTTCTTAACAGCCGGTTCCATGAAGATGGGCGGCCCGGGCGTCTTTCGCCGGTGGCGGCTGCGGCTAAATCCAGCACCGTATCATATTAATCTGGCGTCAAACTTAGAGCATTTAAGGCCGATGGTATGCCACCGTAAAGCTTGACAAATCCCCCTAAATCCCCCTTTTTCAAAGGGGGACTTTTAAAGGAACCCCCTTTAGCTCCCCCCTTTGGAAAAGGGGGGCTGGGGGGGATTTCATCATGGTTGGGTCAATACTCTATCTATGACGTACAATTAGTATCATAAGGAAGGTTCCGGTCATGAAGCAGGTTCTGACGATTATCCTGGCACTGATGTTCGCGGGGCCGGTCCAGGCAAAATTGGTGACCCAAACGGTGGCATACCACCAGGACGGCACAGTCTTTGAGGGCTATCTGGCCTACGATGACTTGAGCCGGGCCAGGCGTCCCGGGGTCCTGGTGGTGCACGAGTGGTGGGGGCTCAACGATTACGCCAAAGAGCGGGCCAGGCAGTTGGCGGCCCTGGGATACGTGGCCCTGGCCGCGGACATGTACGGCCAGGGGGCCGTCACCCGCGATCCCCAGGAAGCCGCCAAATGGTCCGGCGAGTTAAAGGGCAAGCCGGTGCTGCGGGCTCGGGCCCAGGCCGCTCTGAAGGTGCTGGCGGAAAACCCCCTGGTGGATCCCCGCCGGCTGGCGGCCATCGGTTTTTGCTTCGGCGGCACCACGGTCCTGGAGTTGGCGTACTCCGGCGCCAATCTAATGGGGGTGGTCAGCTTTCATGGCGGTTTGCCCCTGCCCCAGCCCGGGGAGATGAAGCGCCTCAAGGCCAGGATTCTGGTCCTCCATGGGGCCGATGACCCCCACGTTCCTCCCGGGGAGGTGGCAGCCTGGCAGGCCGCCATGCGCCAGGCCGGGACGGACTGGCAGATGATCTTCTTCGGCGGCGCGGTGCACAGTTTTTCCAACCCCGCAGCCGGCAGCGATAAGGCCCGGGGTGCGGCTTACGACGCCCCGGCCGCCAGGCGCTCCTGGAGATACCTGCGGTCATTCTTCCAGGAGATGTTTCCCGTCAGAGCCCGGGATTGAGGCGGCAAGACGGGTTCGGCGTCTTACCGCCACCGTGGCGACGAAGGGGTCAAAAAGCTTAAGGAGCGTTGGGGGCATACCGGGTTGCGTTCAAACGGTTGTTGTTGTAGCCGCAGGCTTTAGCCTGCGCCGCACCGGCGAGACGCCTGTGCCACCAAGAAAAGTTGGAAGAAAAACATTCGATTGGTCGCAACTCGGTATTAGGGGGCCCCGGAAGCCGACGCTTGCCGTCGCACCTGCCGGGAACTTGGAACCGGGGGAGGGGAGTTGGTCAGCCTTGCCGGGGAACAGTTACGGGGGATTGCCGCCGGAGGCGAGGACCTCGGCGGCAACTCTTTGCACCTGTTGGTATGGCGTTGAGGTCCCCCCGGGGGCCAGCCTGATGGGCTGGGCTCCGGGGGGACCTCAACGCCGCAGTGATTAGCGGTAGCCGCGGCCGCGGCCGCCGCCACCGCCGCCGCCGCCGCCAAAGGAACCGCCTCTCCTTTGAGTTTGCGGCCTGGCTTCGTTGACGGCCAGGCTCCGGCCCTCCACCACCCGGCCATTGAGCATGGAGATGGCTTTCTGGCCTTCCAGTTTGGTTTCCATTTCCACAAAGCCAAAGCCCCGGGGTTGACCGGTCTGGCGGTCGGTGATGATCTTGGCGGAAGACACATTGCCGGCTTCGGTAAAGAGGTCCTTTAATTCGGTTTCAGTCATTTCCGGTGGGAGGTTTCCCACATACAATTTGATGCTCATCAATTCTCCTCAGCAGTAGTTCGGAGGGGTTTCACTGGCGACTAAGTCCTTCCAGAGTCCGTAGCCGCAATTTCCTCAACGTCCCCAGGTGCGGCGTCGCCCGACCCTCCCCGGAAAAGGGATTATTCTTTTTCAGCCTGGAGAGCCTCCGGTGCCGCGCCCTCGGTGTTCTCTGGCGATTCGGCCACTTCTTCCTTCCCGGTCTTGTTCCGGCGGCGCTTCAATTTTTCTTCGTGCTTCTGTTTCCTGGCTATTTCTTTGGCTCGCTTTTCCCAGCCATAACGGTTTCGTGCCACCGCGCTCCTCCACGGCTAAAGATGTGGGAACTCCA
>DASWLF010000444.1:0-5126 GCA_036396255.1 Desulfobaccales bacterium | reverse complement strand
CGCACGGCCTCGGCAAACTCAGCCCGGGCTTCCTGGTCCCGTTTTAACTTGCCGTAGGCCAGGCCCAGGTTATAGTGGGCTTCCGCGTCTTCTGGGTGGCGGCCCACCGCTTCCTTGAAGGCGTTCCGGGCTTCGCCCCAGCGCCCCTGCCGGGCGTAGGCCACCCCCAGGTTCTCGTGGGCCTTACCCCACTGGGGCTGCAGGCGGACGGCCTCCTGCAGGGCCTGGGTGGCTTCGGCATAGCGGTTCAGTTGAGCATAGGCCAGGCCCATCTGATGGTGCGCCTGGGGGTAAGCCGGCTCCAGGCGGATGGCCTCCCGGTAGGCCTGGATGGCCTCTTCATAGTTGCCGGTTTTTTCCAGCCGGGCCCCCTGCTCAAAATGCTGGCGGGCCCGGGGGGATACGGTTTCTTCCTGCTCCTCGTACCGGTCCTGCTGGGCCAGGGCCGGGGAGGCCAAAAGCAACAGCAGCAGCATCAGAGAGAAAACTTTTAGAGAGCTTAATTTGCGGTCCATTGCGAGGGTTGCCCTGGGATTATTTTGGTCTAGAGCATATCATGGTCTGGGAAAAAAACCGAGGCCCCGGTCAAGGTGCTGCTGGCGCCGGCCAGCGCGGCGATATGGCTTGGCGCCGCCCCCGGCGGCCTAAGATTGGTCCCCGCCTTCAGGAGTCTTTCTTTGGCGCCGCTGCTTGAGGAGGGTCTTAGCCCGGTGGGGGGCCAGGGGGTAGAGCAGCAGGATGCCCACCAGGAAGCCGCCCACGTGGGCCCACCAGGCCACCCCGCCGGCGGCGGCCCCCGAGTCCACCGCGCTGCGGCTAAAGGTGGCGTAGATAAACTGCAGCAAAAACCAATAGCCCAGGAAGATGTAAGCCGGCAGCTCCAGGAAAATGGGAATGAAGATGATGAGGACCAGGGTCAGGACCCGGGCCCCGGGAAAAAGGGCGAAGTAGGCCCCCATCACCCCGGCGATGGCCCCGCTGGCCCCGATCAGGGGAGTCGTGGATAGGGGCGCAAACATCAGGTAGATGAAATTGGCCCCCACCCCGCAGGCCAGATAAAAACCGAGATAGCGGCCGTGTCCCAGGATGTCCTCCACGTTGTCGCCGAAGACGTACAGGAACCACAGGTTGCCGATGATATGCAACCAGCCGCTGTGGAGAAACAGGGAGGTGAACAGGGGGGCGACGGCGGCGGGCCAGGCCGCGGCCCCCTGGGCCAGAAGGCCAAAGAACCGGGCCGGCACAAACCCCAGGACCCCCGCCACCTTCTGCAGATCGGCCCCCAGGGACAACTCCCAGAAGAAGACCAGCAGGTTCGCCGCAATGATGAGATAGTTGATATACGGCGGGCGGGAAGACGGGATGTTGTCCTTGAGCGGGAACATGGCCGGCCACCGGAGAAGTTGGCAAACAGGTTAGCTAACAGTAAATCTTTTCTCGGGCGAGGGCAAGGGTTGATGCCAAGCCGGGAATCCAACCCCTCAAGGGTGGTTAACCAGGAGGCGCTTGCCGTGCAACCCCAGGGCCACGGCGGCGCCCTGGAGGAAAGGCTCCGGGGGCGTGGCGTCGTCAATTAGCAGATAGACCCGGCGCGCCCCTTGCCACAACCCCTGCAGCTGCTCCGGGGTGATGAGGTAGTCCTGGGCCGGCGGCACCGGGTAGGGGAATTGGGGCAGCCCGTGGCGGGAGACCATGAGGAGATGGCGGTTGGCATAGAAGGCCAGGGAGGCGCCGTATTCGAACTCTTCGATCTGCTCCATGACCAGCAGGTCCTGGGGCGCGGCCCGGCGCTGCACCAGTTCTCCCGGCAACTTGTCGCTCAGGTGGGGGGAGAGGACCAGCAGGACTTTAAAGGTGAAATAGACCAGGATTAGGGCCAGGGCGCCGTAGCAGGCCGCCGCCAGGCGACCCCGGCGGAGCAACCCGGCCAGGGCGCCGGCCAGGGAGACGGCGGGAATCATCCAGGTCACCGGCTGCGCCAGGGGCAGGATCAGGTCGAACATGCCGCTGAATTCCCGGCGGTTGCCGGCGCACAGCGCCTCCAGGCAGGGGAGCAGCAAGAGGGTGCACAGCCCCAGGACCCCCAGGCCCAGCAGGGCGAAGGACAGGGACCGGTCCGCCGCGGCCAGATAGCGCTGCAGGCGCCACCCCAGAATCAGGGCCAGGGGCGGCAAGGCCGGGAGGGAATAATACTCGATGCGGCTGGAGGACAGGGTGAAAAAGACCAGGATCACCGCGGCCCAGAAGATTAGCAGCCGGGCCCGGGGGTCGGCGCCGCCGCCGGGCCGGGTGGCGACCCCAAACCGATAGAGGGCCTCGGGCAGCAGAAAGGTCCAGGGCAGCAGCCAGAGGCCCAGAAAGAGCCAGAACCCGGGGATGGAAAAGGGGGTGATGTCCGGAGGCTGGCGCTGCCCCAGGAACCGGAGGATCTGCTCATTGACGAGCTGGAACTTCAAGAATCCCGGGTGCGCCTGCTCCACCCCCACGAACCAGGGGGCCAGGAGCAGGACCGCCAACGCCAGCCCCTTGGGAGAGAGAAAGAGCAAGAGGAGGCGGGGCTGCCCCAGGCGCCAGGCATAGAGGAGGCCGATGAGCACCGGGAACACCACGCCGATGAAGCCTTTGCTCAGGAACCCGGCCACCAGGCAGAGAAAAAAGGGGGCGGCCCACTTAAAGGCGGGCGCTTCCTGCCAGCGCAGCAGGAAGTAGAGGGAGGCGGTTAGGGTCAGGGTAATCAGGTGGTCGGTGAGTATCTGCAGGTGCAGGGA
Source organism: Desulfobaccales bacterium (assembly GCA_036396255.1). GTDB lineage: Bacteria > Desulfobacterota > Desulfobaccia > Desulfobaccales > 0-14-0-80-60-11 > DASWLF01. The sequence continues at coordinate 2,358 of DASWLF010000444.1, read as the reverse complement.
GAAAAAGCCGATGCAGCTTAAGAGGACGAAGCCTCCCAGCCAGGCGGCCTCCCGGCCCAGCAGGCGCCGGCCCAGGAGATAGGTGACCCAGACTTCGCCCAGGGTTATTCCCAGGGTGGGAACTCTGGCGGCCCAGTCCGAGACCCCGAAGATTTTGTAGGACAGCAGGTTGAGCCAGTAAAGCAGATGGGGCTTGTCCAGGTAGGGGACGCCGTTGAGCAGGGGAGTGAACCAGGAGCCGGCCGCCAGCATCTCCCGGGGGATGAGGCCGTACATGCCTTCGGGCCGGGTGAGGGGCAGCTGCCAGAAGACCGGCAGGTAAACCGCCAGGCAGACCAGCAGCAGGGTGGGGCCGTTCAGCAGGCTCCAGGACGGCTTCAGGTGCATGCCCTATTTTAGCAGGGGGGCCCCTGATTGGCAAACCCGGCAAGATATGGGGCGGTCAATGATTCCAGGAACTTTGCACCGGGCATTAGAGACTTCGAACCGGTGAAGAGGAAATACCGATCGCCAGATGCTTTGGTCTCAAACGGGGCTGGTAACCAGAGTAGGGCTTCATAAATAATATGATGGCAAATCATATGAAAATCTGAGGTCTGAGGGGCATAAAGTCCCCCTTTGAAAAAGGGGGATTTAGGGGGATTTTCAGCTGCTTATTATAAAATCCCCCCTACCCCCCTTTATAAAAGGGGGGTTAAAACCGGGGTGATCGCGCCGGTTAAACCCCAATCCTGCCTTTCAAGGCTTCCAGTTGAAAGTCATAAGCATGTAAACCCTTGGAAGTAAAGCTCAGGGTGCCAATCTTCACCCCCAGTTCTTGGGCCATATATTCCTGCAGCAAGGCCAACCCGCCCATATTCTCCGGCCAACCACCATAGCAATCCCAGGACCTGAAATAGACGTTCATACAGAGATAATTCTCTCCGTCTTCGTTAACGATCTTGGTGTCAACTATTCGCAGGCACGGACTGGTGCCGCGTTCCATCTCATTTTTATATTCCTTGTCATAAGCAAAGTTAGATTCCGGATACCCAATGCTCATGCAGCAATGGTTGTTACCAAAACCTTTACTCTTATAGTGGCCGATGCACCATTGGACCTGATCAGGGGCGCTCACCACGGAAGTGCGATCTTCCAGCCTGACGCCGTTTAGAACCAGATGGGGAATAACATACTTACCGCCGCGCAGCCAGGTTGAATACCGGTAATGTTCGTTGGGACTCAATTCACCGTTCATCAGATATTCCACAAAATAATTCTCGATTGACTCATCAGTAGTAGGCGCCGGGATCCCCTGAGGCACGGTTACCGCCAGGGGCAACCTCACCCCGCCGGCAGTATATTGAATGGGCTCCAATATGGTGCCGCTGACAAAGTCAAACTCTAACCTATCGGCCCCTGCAAAGGAGCCGGCATCGATTTTATACCGGCGACCATGGTAATAAAGCTGTCTTAACAATTCAAACCAGGTCTCATCCAGGTTTCTGCCTAATACATGAATGGATTTGAAGCCTTTCACCACCCATCCTCCTCTATTACCGGTCGGTTTCCTCTTCTAATGTTCATTATTCGTTTTTCTGAAGCTGGCGGCCATTATCCATTAGCCGCCCGGCGAATTTCTTTCCGTCGAGGTCGCTTGGCAGCGCGGCAACTGGGGCGGCGGAGGTTCGGCCGAGATTATGCGGCGGCCCTGCTTGCTTCGGTCCCAAGGCGGCGATTGGCACCCGGTTCCGGGGTATCAATCCCCCAACGCCCCTCTTCTCAAAGGCGCCTATCTCATGGGAGGCACAGTACCACATAATTTTGGAGAAAATCAATTTTTCCCCGGATTGCGGGCTAGTGTCGGGTCCCGGATAATATTTTCAAAACTATTCAGTCTCTTCTGTAGGGGTGGACCCATGTGTCCGCCCTATTTCAGGGCAAACCCGCAGGTGCGCCCCTACGAAAATATTGAAAACTACACCTGGGACACTACACTATAAGTCATTTCAAAACCGATTTCCGTCGTCATCTTGAATCAGCCAAGGCATTTTAAGTTGGAAAAGAATCCCCCCTTTTCTAAAGGGGGGCAGGGGGGATTAGATAACCGCCTGATAATCCCCCAAAATCCCCCTTTTTCAAAGGGGGACTTAACCCGGCCAGGGCCAGCCATTGATAAAAGCGCGGCATCTGCTACCTCGATTGGCTGAAATATTTCCCCCAACCCGTCCGCCGGGATCAGCCCCCCAGGACGTCGTGCACCCAGCTCAGGGCCGCGGAGGTGTTGGGAAAGCCGATGGTGCTGGTGAGGAGGATGACGGCGTGATAGACCTCCTCGGGGGTGGCGCCGGCTTTCAAGGCCCGGCGGGCGTGGCTGTG
>DASWLF010000443.1:0-2950 GCA_036396255.1 Desulfobaccales bacterium | reverse complement strand
TAAAACCCGCCCCTACAGCGGCTTTCATTGTTGGGGGTGGCCCAAATCGGGTCATGGTCGTTTAGCCCGACTATTCCCTGGCAGGGGATGCCTAAGGTGTGGCTGGCCGATAGGCAGATGGACCAGAAAGTGTCCATATTGGCGTCAAGTATGCTAATCGTATGGTATTTGATATTTTAGTTATGTGGGGTGGGCCTCCCCCCCATCCTTAAATTATCGCACTTTGTTGTGACCCTGGTTCATGGGTATTCGCATGGAAGACTTGAAAGACCTGGAAATCGAGTACCGGGTCAGGCCCCGGCGCCGGAGCATCGGTCTCATGGTCACCGCCCAAGGGAAGTTGGTGGTCAGCGCCCCGGTGGGGACCTCCCGGTCCGATATCCAGCGGGCCCTGGCCCGGCACCGGGCCTGGATCCGGAAGAAAGTGGCGGAGCGCCAGGAGGCCTGGGACCGGCTCCAGGAGGGGACCGCCTATTTCCTGGGCGAGCCCTACCGCCTGGTGGCGGCCCCGGGGACCGGGGCCCAGGTGGAACTGGGGCCCGGGGAGATGCGGGTGCGGCCCGGAGCCCCGGGGGAGGACCGGTGGACCTTGCTTAAAGCCTGGTACCGCCGGCAGGCAGAGCTCTTCCTCCACCAGCGGCTGCACCATTACGGGGCGCAGTTGGGGCTGCAGGTGGGCGCTCTGGAATTGCGGGACTGGAAGCGGCGCTGGGGGGAATGCCACGTGGACGGCCGGCTGCGTTTCAACTGGCGGCTCATCCTGCTGCCCCCGGCCATCATCGATTACGTGGTGGCGCACGAACTGGCGCACCTCACGGTCCCCGGCCACAACGGGCGCTTCTGGGGCGTCGTGGAGCAGGTGGTGCCGGACTACGCCGCCCGCCGCCGCTGGCTCAACCGCTACGGCACGCCCTTTCTGCTGTGGCAGTGCTGAAAGGGGGAAAATTCAAGGGCGCCGGGCCTCAAGGACAATGCGGGCACAGGCCTCCGCGTCCGAGACGGCATTGTGGTGCTCCAGGGGGATGCCCAGGCGGTCGCAGACATCGGGCAACCTGGTGGGGAAAATATCCCAGGTCTTCCGGGCCAATTCCACGGTGCACAGGAAAGGAAGAGGCGGCGGTTGAACTCCAAAGGCATCACAGCAGGCAAGTAATACCGACCGGTCGAAAGCGGCATTGTGGGCCGACAGGAAGGCCAGATCTTTCAGCATCGGCGCCAGTCGCGGCCACAACTCGCCGAAAGTGGGTTCACGGGCCACCATCTCCCAGGTAATGCCGTGGAGGTGGGTGAAGACGAATCTGGCCCGGGGCGGACGGATTAAATGGTGGACCCGTTGGACAATGCGGCTGCCTTCCACCCGCACCAAGCCCACGGCGCAGGCGCTGTCCCGCCCGCAATCCGCGGTTTCGAAGTCAATGGCGACAAAACTGGCATCAAGCTGCGAGAAGGGCATTTAGCCAATATCCAATCTCATCCGGTTTATCGGGCCCGCAACTGCATATGCGCTAGTGTTATGTCTCAGAAATATCTTGCCTTAAGGAATCGGCTTTTTCCCCTGCCCCTTGATGGGGGAGAGTTCGGGTGGGGGTGAGAATATCTTGCAATTTCAACATCCTTCCCCCTCCCCCCAACCCCCTCCCACCAGGGGAAGGGGAGATTTATTGCCAAAATTTAGTAAAGATCCTTGTGAAACACGATAATAGGTAGCCCGCCGGCCCAATGAGGTAGTTTATTGGTTTACTGATGAAGATTATAGAAAAATTCGACAAAATATTAAAAATTTATTAATAAATCTAGATTAGCATTTAAAATCACTATAATTCTTCCAAACCTCCCATGTCAGCACGACTCTCGTGGAAAGTAAGGAGCGGTTACCATGCATGAACACGCCTCGGCCCGCCAGGCTTTGGAGGCCATGATCAGGAGTGGAGATCTGGAGGGTCTGTTGCGCCAGGCCGAGACCATTCACGGGCACCGCTGTCCCTTCCTGGCCCTGGGGGTCAAGGCGGGCCAGTATGCCATGAGCTATCTGGAGCAGGAGTCCACCGGCATGGAGGAAGTGGTGGCCGTGGTGGAGTGCAACAACTGTTTCACCGACGGCATCCAGGTAGTCACCGGCTGCACCTTTGGCAACAACGCCCTCATCTTCAAGGACCTGGGCAAGACTGCGGTGACCGTGGCCCGGCGCCGGGACGGGGCCGCGGTGCGGCTGGTGGTGCGGCCCGATTTCCGGGAACGCCTGTTTGCCCGCTATCCCGCGGCCGGGCCGCTGTTTGACCAGGTGCTGGTGCAAAGGCAGGGGACCCCCGAGGACCAGCACCGCTTCCGGCACCTGTGGGAGGCCGTGGCCCGGCGGGAGCTCACCGAGGTGCCCCTGGAGGAGCAGGTCCTGATCCAGCCGCAGACCATCACCCTGCCCGGGTATGCCCGGATGTTCGCCACCGAGATTTGCAGCATCTGCGGCGAGGCGGTGATGGAGCCCCGCATCAGGATGCAGGGGGGGCAAAAGGTCTGCCTGGCCTGCGCCGGCCAAGAGTATTACCAGCTCACTGGCCAGGGCATCGGCTGCGGCCGGGAGCCGTAGCCGGCTTTCCCTCGTGGTTGCATCTTAGAACGAAAGCCATCTAAAAGCGCCGAAAAACCTTGGAGGATGGAGGTTTTCATATTATCTGCTCCGACCCCTTGACCCGCCTGACTCAGGGGGCAGAAGGATGGGATCGCCTGCGGTAAATCCGAGGAGGCCATGATGAAGTGGAAAGTGGCGAAGCGCGGCGGCTGCCTCTTGCTGGCGCTGTTTCTCCTGCCGGTACCGGCCTGGGGGGCGAATTTTTCCGCCCAGATGCTGGTCAAGGACGGCGACAAGATCATCCCGGGGCGGATTTTCGTCCAGGACGGCAAGATGCGCCAGGAATTTAACGACGAGAGCGGACAGACCATCACCATCGTGCGC
>DASWLF010000442.1:0-1755 GCA_036396255.1 Desulfobaccales bacterium | reverse complement strand
CCAGGGTCCGGCTTCCTCCGGCGGCAGGTCCGGGATGATGAAGCCGTCCACCCCCATGGCCGCGGCCTCTTGGGCGGTTCTCTCCAGGCCGTACTGGAGGATGGGGTTGTAATAGCCCATGAGGATCAGGGGGATATCCGTTTCCCGGCGCAGCTCTCCTGCCAGTTTTAAAACGTCGGTGAGGTGCACCCCGCCCTGCACCGCCCGGGTGCTGGATGCCTGGATGGTGGGGCCGTCGGCCAGGGGGTCGGAGAAGGGAACGCCCAGCTCCAGCAGGTCCGCCCCCCGGTCGGCGATGGTCAGGGCCAGGGCCCGGGTGGTGGCCAGGTCCGGGTCCCCCGCGGTGATGAAGGGGATGAGGGCCTTCTCTCCCTTTGCTCGCAGCAGACTGAACACCTTGTCAATGCGCGTCACCGGACACCTCCAGGGCCTCGGCCACCGCGTCCACGTCTTTGTCGCCCCGGCCGGAGAGATTGACGATGATGATATCGTCGGCATTATACTGGGGGGCCAGCTGCCGCAGATAGGCCACGGCATGGGCGCTCTCCAGGGCGGGCAGGATGCCCTCGGTGCGGGACAGCAAGGTAAACCCTTCCAGGGCCTCGGCGTCCGTCACCGCCACGTATTCGGCCCGGCCCGTATCCTTGAAGTAAGAGTGCTCCGGACCCACCCCGGGGTAATCCAGCCCCGGGGCCAGGGAATGGGCCTCCTGGATATTGCCCCAGGCGTCTTGTAAGAGATAGCTGAACGCGCCGTGCAGCACCCCCTGGGTGCCGGCCACCAGGGTGGCGGAGTGGTGGTGGCTGGCCAGGCCGTGGCCCGCGGCCTCTACCCCCACGAAACGCACCGGCTCGTCATAAAACGCATGAAAGAGGCCCATGGCGTTGCTGCCGCCGCCCACGCAGGCCACCAGGCAGTTGGGCAGCCGGCCGGTGCGCCGCCGCAGTTGGGCCCGGGCCTCCCGGCCGATGACCGCCTGAAAATCCCGGACGATCATGGGGTAAGGATGGGGCCCCCCCACGGAGCCCAGGACGTAATGGGTGTGGCGCACGTTGGTGACCCAGTCCCGGATGGCGTCGTTCATGGCGTCCTTCAGCGTCCGGCTGCCGGATTCCACCGGCACCACCTTGGCCCCCAGCAAGCGCATGCGGATGACGTTGAGGCGCTGGCGGCGGATGTCCTCGGTGCCCATGTAGATGTCGCAGGTAAGCCCCAGCAGGGCCGCCACCGTGGCGGTGGCCACCCCGTGCTGGCCGGCGCCGGTCTCGGCAATGAGCCGCCCCTTGCCCATGCGCCGGGCCAGCAACCCCTGGCCCAGGGTGTTGTTGATCTTGTGGGCCCCGGTGTGGGCCAGGTCTTCCCGCTTGATAAAGATTTGAGGGCCGCCCAGGGCCGCAGTCAGGTGCCGGGCAAAATAAAGGGGGGTGGGCCGGCCCACATAGTCCCGCAAATACCAGGACAGCTCCCGGCGAAACTCCTTCTCCCGGCTGATCTTGCGATACGCCTCTTCCAACTCCAACAGGGCCGGCATCAGGGTCTCCGGCACAAACCGACCCCCATACCGCCCATACCTGCCATGCCGATCCGGTAGCAAAATAAAACCTCCTCAAGATTTAGGGGGAATGGCGAGGCTCGCCATCCCCCAAACCCTTGCGGGTTTGGTTTGTGGGGGAGGGCCAGGGACTGACAGTCCCTGCCCTCCCCCACACCCCCTCCCAACCCTTTAAGGGGCCGTGGAAGGCGGGGCCTGCGGCC
>DASWLF010000441.1:0-2583 GCA_036396255.1 Desulfobaccales bacterium | reverse complement strand
AGGGCGAGACCGTGATGCTAAGCAACGATGGCCGGGAGATCCCCCTTTCCCAGGTGATCCTGAGCCATCAGGGTCCCCAGGGGCAGGTGGATTTTATTTCCACCATCGGCCGGGATATCAGCGACCTTAAACGAGCCGAGGCAGCCCTGGAAGCCCAACGCCAGAGGCTGTTTGCGGTGCTGGAGCGCATCCCGGCCTATGTAGTCCTGCTGGCCCCGGATTACACCATCCCCTATGCCAATCGTGAGTTTGTCCGGCGCTTCGGGGACCCTGGGAACAGGCTGTGCTACGAATTTCTGTTCGGCCTGGATGCGCCCTGCGAGGGCTGCAAGGCCCTGGAGGTCTTGAAGACCAACAGCCCGGCGATCTGGGAATGGGACGGCCCGGATGGCAACACTTATCAGGTTTACGACTATCCCTTCACCGACGTGGACGGCTCTCCCCTGGTGCTGGAGCTGGGGGTGGACATCACCGCCCACAAGATGGCCCAAGAGGCCCTGAAAGAATCGGAGGAAAAATTGCGCTTTCTGGCCGCCCAGATCCTGATGGTTCAGGAGCAGGAGCGGCGGCGCCTCTCCCGGGAGCTGCACGACGGCCTGGGGCAGGCCCTCCTGGTCTTCAAGCTGCAGCTTAGGGCCATCCAGAGAAAGCTGCCGGGAGAGATTCAGGAGCTCCGGAGAGACGCTGATTATGCCCTGCAATACATCGACGAGATCATTGAAGATATCCGGCGACTGTCCCACAACTTGAGTCCTGCGATCCTGGAAGATCTCGGTCTGATCGCGGCCATCAATAACCTCTGCGAGGAGTTTAAACGGCTGCACGACCTGGAGCTCTTGCTGGACCTGGACGAAGTGGAGGGCCTGGTCCCCAGGGAGTCCCAGATCAACATCTACCGCATCTTCCAGGAAGCTCTGGCCAACATCAGCAAGTACGCCAGGGCCCAGCGGGTGCAACTGGCCGTCAAGAAACAGGAAGGCGAGATTGCTTTTGCCATCGAAGATGACGGCGCCGGGTTCAACGTGGAGGAAGTCCTGGCCCGGGACGCCGCGGACCGGGGGCTGGGTCTGGCGGCCATGGACGAAAGGGTCCGGATTCTGGGAGGGGCGCTTACCGTTTCCAGCCAGGAAGGGGAAGGCAGCCGCATCACCTTCACGATTCCCGTGAGCCGCGGCCGCTGAGACCCCCATGAGAAGCTGCGGCCCCCGGGCGCCGGAAAGAACCACCCGCTAGCCGGCAGATAATTGGATGAAAAATCGGTTCCCTTAAATGGACAAGGTGCCGTTGAATGAGGCATAATCTAGGCGCAACACCACCGACGACACCCGGAGGAGACGATGTTCGGCAAACGCATCAAACTGTTCAATCTCCTGGGCTTTGAGGTCCGCATCGATCTCAGCTGGATCATCATCGCCGGACTGGTCACCTGGTCTCTGGCGGCGGGGCTGTTTCCCTACTTGTACCCCGGCCTGTCCGCCGAGGCCTACTGGTTCATGGGGGGCGCGGGCGCGGTGGGGCTCTTCGCCTCCATCATCTTCCACGAGTTCTGCCACTCCATCGTGGCCCGGAAGTTCGGCATGGTCATGAAGGGCATCACCCTGTTCATCTTCGGGGGGGTGGCGGAAATGGGGGAGGAGCCGCCCACCGCCCGGGCGGAATTCTGGATGGCCGTGGTGGGGCCGCTGTCCAGCCTTTTCATCGGCGGGGTCTGCTACCTGATTTATCTGGGGGGCCGGCAAGGGGGCTGGCCGCTGCCGGTGTACGGGGTGATTTACTATCTGGCCTACATTAACGCCCTCTTGGCCATTTTTAATCTGATCCCGGCCTTCCCCCTGGACGGCGGCCGCATCCTGCGGTCCATTCTCTGGGGCCTCAAGGACAACCTGCGCTGGGCCACCCGGATCTCCTCGGCCATCGGCGCGGGGTTCGGCATCTTCTTGATCCTCCTGGGAGCCCTGGAGGTGCTGCGGGGGAATTTCATCGGCGGCATGTGGTGGTTCTTGATCGGCATGTTTCTCCGGGGCGCGGCCCAGGCGTCCTACCAGCAGCTGGTGGTGCGCAAGGCCCTGGAGGGCGAGCACGTCCGCCGTTTCATGAATCCCAACCCCGTCACCGTGCCGGTCTCGGCCACGGTGCAGGAGCTGGTGGAGGATTACATCTATAAATACCATTACAAGATGTTTCCGGTGATGGACGGGGACCGGCTGGCGGGCTGCATCACCACCCGGGAGGTGAAGGAGATTCCCCGGGAGGCGTGGAGCCGGGAGAGCATCGGCCGGCTGGCGACCCGGTGCTCGCCCGAAAACACCATCGGTCCCGAGGCCGACGCCACCCAGGCCCTGACCATCATGAACCAGACCGGGGTCAGCCGGCTCATGGTGGTGAAGGGCGGCCACCTGGTGGGGATCGTGACCTTGAAGGACCTGTTAAGTTTCCTGTCTCTCAAGGTGGAATTGGAGGAGCAATAATACCCAGTTGCGACCAATCGAATATTTTTCTTCCAACTTTTCTTGGTGGCACAGGCGTCTCGCCTGTGCGGCGCAGGCTAAACGACCATGACCCGATTTGGGCCACCCCCAACAA
>DASWLF010000440.1:0-2399 GCA_036396255.1 Desulfobaccales bacterium | reverse complement strand
TACAAGGGTGGGCACGGCCCGCCAAAAAGCAGGGGCGAGCCGCCGAGTCGCCCCTTTTGTTTGCGTTGCCGAGCATGCACCGCAGCTCGGCGGTGAAAGTCCTCTACCCAACCTCATGGAGGTGAAGGGTGGAGCTGTGCGCCAGGGCGTCGTCGGGAGGCGGGGTCTGAAGGAAGCGTGGAGCAAAGCCGTGACCGGACGGACAGGAACCGGATACGAGGCAGTTTTAGCCGGACGAAGGGGCAAATGACCCCGAAGTCCATATCCATCAAGGGCCAGGGCTGTAAATCCGGCAGGTGGGTGGCGAAGGCGGTTGAACCTGCCTCGGGAGGCCTGGGCCTTGAGCCTGGGGTACAGGAAGTCTGGCGGCATTGGTTAGGAGGGGTGGCCTGCCGGTTAGGAATATGGGGCCATGCCCTACTGAGGGAAGGAGGGTTGCCGGGGCTGGGAAGGGTGAAGGCGAAACGAAAGGGATCGACCATATTTCTTAGTCGGGGCCTGATCGCCCCCTGGCGGGGCTCTCAGGAGCTCGTTTTATGGTGAATATCTCCGGCAAACCAAATGGGGGGCGATTTCGCCTGAATTGCTGAGCGCGATTGAGCGTGATTTGCGCCCAGAATTTTAAATATTTTGCCAATTTTTTCACTTTTCCCGGATTGCCCTTTTCTCCAAAACCCCGTAGAATCAAGCACTACCTCAATCCCGCCGGCATAGCTCAGTGGTAGAGCAGCTGATTCGTAATCAGCAGGCCCGGGGTTCAAATCCCCGTGCCGGCTCCAGAGAAATCAAGGGGTTAGCTGAAGCGCCTAACCCCATAATTATTCTGGGCTACCATCCGGGCTACCAAAAATGCGGGGGCTGGGACCCTGAAATAAAAAATGGCAGGAAGATAACAGAGGTATCCCCCCAGACCGCAACCCTTTAACGGCCCGTCCCTGGCCCCGGTCTCTGATCATGCCGGTCCGGATTGTGGGGGAAGTCTTGGCGTTTCGTGAAGGCTGATCTGCTGGCCTGGCTCCGGGGAGGTGGCAGATAGATCAGTAAGGAAAGATATAAGACCGACCAATAGGGTGACCGTCATGGGGGATGACGGTGACCATCACGGGGGGGGCCGCCCCGGGCCCCCTGGTCCTCACCTCCGGCCAACAGGCGCAAGCAGACCTCTTCCTTCCCTGGTCCTCCAAGGCCGCCTGCCCTTGGTGCCCTGCCATCGTCCCGGACGCGGTCCACCGCCCTCGCCCCGGCGCCACCGCCACCTCCGTCCAGAAGTGAGGGACCGCCGCCCCCCGGCCCTCACCTTGCCGCCGGCATCCAGGGAACCACGTCCCCCTCTTCTCGGCCCCAGGGGGAAACCCGGAGACTGGGACTCCTACCCCCCCCTGGTCAATATGCGCCGTCCGGACCTCATCCCATTTTTCCGACGTATACCGTTTATGATCCCCTGGGGGATCCCGGCAAAAGAAACCTCCGCCGGGTCTATGGGACCCAAGCCCATAAATTTTATAAGCAAAATATGGCCGGTTGGCGGGGCCTTCCTGCGGGCGATTTAAGCATTTCACAGGCCCCCCGTACTTTCCCCTTGGGTGCCCCTTTGCGGGCCGTGGTGGGGCTTTGAGTGGCCCTGAGAGCAGTTGAGTTACCTTGGTTGGTGGAGGGCTTGGGGCGCATCTCAGGTTGCCGGTGCCCCCGGCGGGCAAGTTCGGCCAGGAGCAGAGCCACGGAACCCCGTGCTGATTCCGTGATGCCTGCTGCCTCTGATGTCAGCACCGACCGGTCCAGCTTTGACTTTGGTTTGAGTTGGAAACCGGAACACCTCGGGACAGTCCTCCCCCCAAGTCAATGTGATCTCCCAGGAAATTTTTCAATTTTTCGAGAGAATTACCAATCCCCTTTGCAAGGGTTCCTATATACGAATCATATGGAAAGATTAGCGGAGGGGCGTATAATGACAAGTTATACGCGAGACTTGGGCGGTGCATCATATTCTCTGGTTTAACAATAGCAAAAATCGAATATAGTTTTTGCGGTGCGATCAGCACTAACCTTGGGTTGCCGATGAACCTCGATCAGCCGCCGATACTGACCATCGAAGAGCCGTATAGGGGGAAATTACCGGGGGGAAAGGTAAGTCTACCAAAATTTCGGCTGATGGCCTCTGCAAAGACAGGTGTCAGCAAACCCTCGGAGGTGCCCTGGCAGAAAGGATTTTTCACATCTATCTCGGCTTCTCCAAAAAGGCAGAGACGCAAGGCGCTAGCCGCGGTGAGACGCAGGCGATTGCACGTGCGGCAGTGAGGGGCGCTGATGGAGGTAATAAATCCCAGTTCGCCTTTAAATCCCGACTGATTGAAGGGATGTGGCTTAGTTACGCGAATTAAGGCGCGAGGAAACGAAAGATC
>DASWLF010000439.1:0-2226 GCA_036396255.1 Desulfobaccales bacterium | reverse complement strand
GACGCCTGTGCCACTAATGGATTGCTAATCAGTATTAGGCGGCGGGAAAAGTAAAACGGGGACCGGCAGCCGCCCCCCCGCCGGTCCCCCTGGATATCTGGCGGCGCCGCGGCCTTACTTAGCCTTGGGGGCAGCCTTCAGCCGGTCTTTGATCATGTCGATATTTAATTTGACCAGCCGCTCCAAATCCTGGTTGCCGTACTCGGCCTCCAAGGGGCGGAAGGCCAGGCAGATTCCTTCCACATCGCAAACCCGGTTCACCCTGACCTGGTATTCCTTGGCCCGGGGCAGGGCTTTCTCCAGGTAGTCCAGGGCTTCCTGATACTTCTTCTTTTTCACCATGATGGCCCCCAGATTGTTGAGGGCCATGGGGTTGCCGGGGTCCTCTCGCAGCACTTGCTCATAGAGTTTCTGGGCCTCGTGCAGTTTCCCGGCCTCCAGCAGATCATAGCCCTGCACCATCATCTGGAAGTTATCGGCCCCGGTCCGGGCCAGGGCCCCTGGCGCTCCCAGCAGCAAGGCCAGCGCCGCGGCGATGATTTGCAGCTTCAGGCGGTTCATGTCTTCCTCGCTTTATCCAGGATGTGTCTCCAACATAAGGAGGCCGCGCCTGCTTGTCAACCTGGGGGGTGGACGAAGGCGGTGGGGGCAATGCCCCGAAACTGGCCCGGCGCCCAAAAAGAAAGGCCCCCGAAGGGGCCTAAAGGAGCTCCCGGTGGGCGGCAGTTAAAGGTTGGTTACCTCAGCCCCTTGCCAGGTATGGGTGACGCGGTCATCATCCCTTTGACCATCTCGATGTTCATCTTGATCAAGGGTTCCAGGTCCTGATTACCGGTGCCGCCGGCCATGGGTTTGAAGGCCATGCAGATGTTACCCACGGTGCAAACCCGGTTTACCTGGATCATGTAGCCCTTGGCCTTGGGCAGGGCCTGGTTCAACAAGGTGTCGGCCTTGTCGAACTTTTTCTGGGCTACCATGACGGATGCCATATTATTCAGCGCCAGGGGGTTGCCAGGGTCTTTTGCCAGAACCTTGTCTAGAAGTTTCTGAGCATTATCATACTTTTTAGCTTCGATCAGAGTGTAGCTATCGATCAACGCTTTGCCTACATCAACCTCTGCTTCCGCTTTCTTGGCTTTGGCTGCGAAAGCCATTCCTGCCCCGCACAGAGTCAGGGCCACTACTAAGGCAACAACTTTAACCCATGTTCCTTTCATATTGTTCTCCCTTAAAGTGTTAGTGCCGAATTGGTAAATTTGCCGCCCTGGCCTTATAAATAAGGCATTCTTTCCGGATTGTCAAAATATTTCAAGGGATGATTGCCGATTTCGCGCCTGCCGGTACTTTTGCCGCCAGTTTCAGAGCCATGGGGTGCGATAGCTCCCCGGTACCACCCACCCCCGGCATAGTTATCGGACTGGAGCTCAGCAACCTTTAATCCAATTTTGCCGGTGGCTGAATGACCAGTCCCCCCGGAGGGGAGGTGGCGTCGGCAAGGGTTGCATGGGGCGGGCCGCCTCACTCGCTGAGGCGGGGGTCAATGGCCTCCCGGATGCCCTCTCCCAGCAGGTTGTAGCTCATCACCGTGATCAGGATGGCCAGACCGGGAAAGAAGGAGAGCCACCAGGCGATTTCGATGTTGGCCTGGCCGGCGGTGAGGATGTTGCCCCAGCTGGGAGTGGGGGGCTGCACCCCCAGGCCCAGAAAGCTCAGGAAGCTTTCCGTCAGGATGGCCCCGGCCACCCCCAGGGTGGCGGAGACCATCACCGGGGCCAGGGCGTTGGGCAGCAGGTGGCGCAGGATGAGGCGGGCGTCGGTGGCCCCCAGGGCCCGGGCCGCGGCCACGAACTCCCGCTCCCGCAGCGACAGAAACTCCGCCCGCACCAGCCGCGCCACCCCCATCCAGGCGGTCAGCCCGATGACCGCCATGATGTTCCAGATGCTGGGTCCCAACACCGCGATGACCGCCAGAATCAGAAATAAGGTGGGGAAACAGAGCATCAGGTCCACCAGGCGCATCAGCACCTGATCCACCAGACCGCCGTAATAACCTGCCAGAGAGCCCACCACCAGGCCGATGAGGGTGGCTATCCCCACCGCCACAAAACCCACCAATAAGGAGACCCGGGAGCCGAAGATGATGCGGGACAGGACATCCCGGCCCAACATGTCCGTGCCCAGGAGGTGGCCGCTACTGGGGGGCATCAGCACCTGCTTCAGGTCGAT
>DASWLF010000438.1:0-2518 GCA_036396255.1 Desulfobaccales bacterium | reverse complement strand
CACCGGCATCCTGTGGGCCATCATCATGCCCTTTTACCGGGCTATTGCGGTGCTCCTGCTGGGTTGACGCCTCATATTTTGCTTCCCTGAAATACCCTGACGTTCCCCTATCCGTAGGAATATGCTATTATTTTTGTAAATGAGGCGCATGAAGAGCAAAGTCGGCGGCAAGCTTCTGGGGGTCACCCTGTCGTCTCTCCTGGTGGCCCTGGTGGGCTTGCTGCTGGTCATCCAATACCTGGCCGCGGACCAGATCCTGGAGTGGCACCGCCAGCGGGTGGAGCTGGTGGCCCGCCTGGTGCTGGCGGAATACCAGGGAAAGATTGGGCGGGTGCAGCAGGCGGCCAGTCTCCTGGCCGACAACCCCAGCTACGGGGAGCTTTTGGCCAGCGGCGACGTGGAGGCCCTGAGGAGCCTGGCCACCCCCTTGATGAAGGCCACCGGGCTCCATATCCTCACCATCACGGATTTCCAGGGAGTCATCCAGGTGCGGGCCCACGACCCCGGCGCCCTGGGGGTGGATATCTCCAGCAACCCGTTGGTGCGGGCCGGTCTCAAAGGCCAGGAGGCCTCCCGCATGACCTCCTGGAAGGACACCATCGCCCTCTCCGCCTCGGCTTCCATCCGTTACCAGGACCGGGTGGTGGGGGTGGTGCTCACCGGGCTCCTCATCGACCGGGGATTTGTGGAGTCCCTGTCCCGGCCGGGGGCGGAAGTGGCCATCTTTTTCGGCAACCGGTTAGTGGTCAACTCCTTTAAAGACCTGCCGGAAACCGCCCTCAACAAGATCCGGCGCAGCAAGGACGTGGCCGCCGCGGCCCGCAACCACCATGAGCGGGTCCAGAGCCTGGAGTTTGGCGACGAGGCCTACACCATCACCTTTCTGCCCCTGGAAGAAGAGGAAAAGCCCTGGGAAAACCTCATCGTGGTGGGGGTCAACCGCCGGGAGCTGGACCCCACCTTGCTGGCCTTGAAGCTGATCATTTTCGGGGTGGGAGGGGCCGCAGCCTTAATCGGGGTGCTCCTCAACTTCTGGCTGTCCACCGGCCTGCGCCGCCAGATCGCCTACCTGGCCGAAGGCACCCGTCAGGCGGCCACAGAGGAACTGGCCGGGGACATCCCGGTGACCAGCAACGACGAGTTGGGGGAGCTGGCCGAATCTTTCAATGCTATGACCCGGGCCTTGCGGGAAAAAACCCGGCTTCTCCAGGAGGAGCGGGATCGGGTGGCGGCCAACGCCGATTTCCTTTCCATGATCGTGCATGACATCAAGGCGCCGCTCACCGGCGTGCGCCTCACCATCGAAGCCCTGGAAGACGAAACCCTGCCGCCGGAGATCCATCACAAGTTGCAGGGGATCATCCAGCGCAGCGAAGGTTTGCTCCTGCACCTCCACAACGTCCTGGATTTGAGCCGCTTTGAGTCCGGGCGCCTGGTCCTGAAGCCCGAGGAGGTGCCGCCGGGGTTTATCATCCAGCGTCTGCTGCACCATTTCGGGCCCCTGGCCCAGCACCAGGGCGTGGAGTTGACCGCCCAGCCGGTGTCGGACCTGCCCCCCATCCGGGTGGATGAGCCTTCTCTGGACCGGGTGCTGGCCAACCTGTTGGTGAACGCCCTGGCGGCCACCCCCAGGGGTGGGGCCATCAAGGTGCAGGCCCTGCTTCTGCCGTCCAACCACCGGGAGGTGGAGATCGTGGTCACCGATACCGGCTGCGGCCTGAGCCCCGAGGAACGGGAGCATCTCTTTGAGAAATACCGCCTGGCCCGGCACAGCACTGATGGCTCCGGGCTGGGGCTTTACATCTGCAAGACCCTGGTGGAGGCCAACCGGGGGCGCATCTGGATGGAGAGCGCAGTGGGGCAGGGAACCTCTTTCCACCTGGCCTTCCCCGCGGCCGACCGCGCCGAAGCCTCTGCCCCGGGGCCGGAGGGTGAGGCCCTGCAGCCCCATTAAAGGGAGACGCCTCTTAAATTAGGACCTCTGCCAAAATAATGCCCCCAGGATGCCATGATGTAGAGCCGGCGCCCTCGCCGGCTCAAAAACCGCCGGGGGCGGCGATTCTACATTTTGCTTTGGGTAAGGGTCCCTGATGTAAAGCGGTCAGGGTCTCTTTTCAGGGCTCTTAAATTGGGATTGGCATTTAATCGTTTTCCCATTAGAGTATAGACCTGAAAGCACCCCGCGGCGCGGGCGCCACCGGCCGGCTCTTATCAGGTCTAACAGATGGAAAGGGCAAACCGCATGAGTACCTGGATCCTAGTCATCGACGACGACCCCTGGACCCGGGAGGCCCTGGTGTCCATCCTCCGCCGCGCCGGCTACCAGGTCGCCACCGTGGATGAGTTTGACGGGGAGCCGGACGCCGGCCGCTACCCTCACCGCTACCAGGTGGCGGTGGTGGATTACCACCTGCCCAGCCGCAGCGGCCTGGAGGTGGCCAGGCAATTGAAGGAACTCCAGCCGGATTGCCGCATTGTCTTGATCTCCTCGGAACTGCCCCAGCTGGATGAAATGGCC
>DASWLF010000437.1:0-2020 GCA_036396255.1 Desulfobaccales bacterium | reverse complement strand
TAAGGGCCACTTACGAAAAAGCCCTTAGCCCCTTCCCCCAACTATTTCTTCCTCCCCTCACTTCGCCAAGACCTTCAGGCTCTGGCGCAGCAGGTCTTCCAGGGTGCCGGCTCCATGGTGTCGGGCCGCGTCCAGGGCCTTTTCCGCCATGTTTTTGGGGTAGCCCAGGTTGAGGAGGGCGGAGAGGGCGTCAGTCAGCAGCCGGTCCGCCGGGGCCGCGGGCCGCCAGGGTCTGGGGACGGCCTGCCGGTCCTTCAGTTCCAGCATGATGCGTTCCGCGGATTTCTTGCCGATGCCCGGAATCCCGGCCAGGCGTTTGACGTCGCCGGCGGCCAGGGCCCGGGCGAAGTCCTCGGGGTTGATGCCGCTCAGGATATTCAGGGCCATCTTGGCCCCGATGCGGGGAATCCCCAGGAGGCTCAGGAAGAGCTCCTTTTCCTCCAGGGTGTTGAAGCCGTAAAGGTTCAGGGCCTCGTCCTGGATGCGGGTATGGATCTGCAAAGCAATTTTCGCCGGCGGATCGGGCAGGGCGTAGAAGGTGGACAGGGGGATCAACACCTGGTAGCCCACGCTCCCGGCCTTCAGGATAATCTGGCCGGGGTTTTTGTCCACCAGTTCGCCTTCCAGGTAGCCGATCATGGGGAGCCACCCGGCCAACGGCTGTGGAAGAAGTGGCACATACCCACCGCCAGGGCGTCGGCGGCGTGCGAGCTGCTCACCTTGACTCCCAGCATCTGCTCCACCATGAGCTGCACCTGGTCCTTGGTGGCCTGGCCGTAGCCCACCACGGCCTTTTTCACCACCAGGGGCGGGTAATGAAAAATGGGCAGGGCCCTTTTGGCGGCCAAAAGCAGCACCACTCCCCGCACCTGGCCCAGGATGAAGGCGCTGCGGACGTTGTTGGCCAGGAAGATTTCTTCCAGGGCCACGGCGTCGGGCCGGTGGGTGCGGATCAATTCCTCAAGACCGTCATAAATCTGACAGAGACGGGCTTCCAGTGGCGCTCGGGAGCCGGCGTTAATGTGGCCCGAGGCCAGGTGCAAAAACTGCTGCCCTTCACCCTGGAGGACCCCAAAGCCGGTGTGCCGGGACCCGGGGTCCACTCCCAAGATCACCCGCCTCAAAGCAAGGCCTCCAGCAGTTGGTCCGGGATGTCGAAATTGGCGAACACGTCGTTGATGTCGTCGTGCTCTTCCAGCAGCTCCACCAGTTTCAGCACCTGCTGGGCGGATTTTTCCCCTTCGATGCGGACGGTGGTCTTGGGGCGCAGCTGCAGCTCCGCCAGCACGGGGGTGAACCCCTTGGCCTCCAGGGTTTCCTTCACCTCCAGGAAACTGGCGGGGTCGGTGAGGACCTCGAACTGGCTCTCGTCGCTTTGCAGGTCTTCAGCGCCGCACTCCAGGGCGGCCTCCAGGAGGTCGTCCTCCTTGATGCCGTCCCGGTCGAAGACGATGACCCCCTTCTTGTCGAACATCCAGGCGACGCAGCCGGGCTCTCCCAGGTTGCCGCCGTACTTGGTCAGGAGATAACGGACGTCGGAGACGGTGCGGTTCTTGTTGTCGGTGAGGCTCTCCACCATCAGGGCCACGCCTTCGGGGCCGTAGCCTTCCAGGACGAGCTCTTCCAGGACGGCGCCGCCGCCTTCCCCGGTACCCCGCCGGATGGCCCGGTTGATATTGTCATTGGGCATATTCTCGGCCCGGGCCGCGGCGATGGCGGCCCTCAGACGCGGATTGCCGCCGGGGTCGCCGCCGCTTAGGCGGGCCGACACGGTGATCTCCTTGGCCAGCTTGCCGAAGATCTTGCCGCGCTTGGCATCCACCGCGCCTTTCTTGCGTTTGATGGTGCTCCATTTGGAATGGCCGGACATCTCGCCTGATTCCTCCTTGAGCTTCTTTTAAAACAGCTATCAGCAGTCAGCTTTCAGCAAAAACCGGAGAATGCCAAAGCCGACCCCAGGCCCCCAGCTTCTTGCCAGAACCGTCGATGGCGGCTGCTCCGCAGTCTTACCGCGGGGAGC
>DASWLF010000436.1:0-1835 GCA_036396255.1 Desulfobaccales bacterium | reverse complement strand
CCGGGGCAGCGAATCTTCTTTTTGAAACTTCGATGCAGCCCTATCCATGGTTGTTTTAAATGTAGCCGCAAGCTTTAGCTTGCGCAGGCTAAAGCCTGCGGCTACCATGAAAATGCCGATTCTTCATCTCGTCCCCAAGCTGCTGCTTGGGGACGCCTATGGGCGCCAAGCTCCGCTTGTCCACAAGAAGGTCACCGCCGCGATTGCCGCGGGTTCGCAAAGCAGACCTTTGCACCCAGGCGGGTTCCCAAGCAGGGGCTTGGGAACCAGAATATAGAATATAGGGCGTGCCGTGCACGCCGATTTATGGCGGCCACGGGCCGCCCTATGTCTAAAAGCTCCGTAGGGCGCGTCTTACGCGCCATTTTTGGTGCGTAAGACGCACCCTACTTTTTCTTCCCCCATAGAGGGTTGGGGGAGGGAACTTGAGGGAGGGGGCAGGGGCCTTAAAACCATTCCCATAAAATGTGGAACAGCCGCCCCCGGGTGTTAGGTTCTGAGATTGGGTGGGCCGGGCCCACCCTACATTTTGTTAGCTGATAGCTGACAGCTGACAGCCATTTTCTGTTAAAACTTAAGGAAAAAATATGGAGAGTAACATGACCGTACCGGTCTTAGTGGAAGTGACCCGGGGCCCCGAGGTGGAGAGCCGCCACCGGGGCCAGATTGCGGTGGTGGACGGCGGCGGCAACCTGGTGCGGCAGCTGGGCGACCCCGAGACCCGGGTCTGCATGCGCTCCTTGGCCAAACCCTTTCAGGCCCTGGCCGTCATCACCACCGGGGCGGCCGCGGCCTTCGGGTTTGGCCCCCCCGAGCTGGCCCTGTTTTCCGGGTCCCTCTCCGGCCAGGATTTTCAGGCCGAGCTGGTGAGCGGGGCCCTGGCCCGGCTGGGGCTGGCGCCCGACGCCCTGCAGTGCGGCGTCCATCCGCCGCTGCACCGCCCCACGGCCCAGGCCCTGGCCCAGTCCGGGGCGCGCCCCAGCCCCCTGCACCACACCTGCGCCGGCAAGCACACGGCCATGCTGGCCCTGTGCGTCCACCACGGCTGGCCCCTGGACGACTACCTGGCGGTGGACCACCCGGTGCAGCAACTCATCCTGGGCACCGTGGCCCGCATGGTGGGGGTGCCGCCGGCTCAAGTCACCGTGGCCATCGACGGCTGCGGCGCCCCGGTGTTTTACGTCCCCTTGAAAAATATCGCCCTGGGCTATGCCCGCCTGGCCGCGGCCCAGCCGGGTTCGCCCGCCGGGACGCTGCTGGCGGCGATTCTGGCCCATCCCCGCCACATCGCCGGGGACGGCCGGTTGGACACCGAGGTCATGCTGGCTTTGCCGGGCGCGGTGTTTGCCAAGTCCGGGGCCGAAGGGGGCTACGCCCTGGCCCTGGTCGACGGCGGCGGGGGGGCGGGAGGTGGCGGGGGGGGCGGCCTGGGGGTGGCCCTCAAGATCGAAGACGGCCAGGCCCGGACCTTGAACCCCTGTGTGGTGGCCATCCTGTCGCAACTGGGGGTCCTGACCCCCCCGGCCCGGGAGGCCCTGGCCGCGTCCGTCAGCCCTCCCATCCTCAATCACCGCCAGGAGGAGGTGGGCCGCATCCAGCCGGTCTTCGCCCTAAACGGCTGAATTACCCGGCGGCGGGCTCCCCGCCCCTGGCGTCAATAATGCCCTTGAATCTTCAGGAAATCGTGCTATAGTTCAGTTTTATGGGTAGCCCACGGAGGCGCAAGACGGAGTGATGCGGCCATGAAAGTGCTTTGGGCCCCCTGGCGCATGGAGTACATTCTGGGGGAGGACAAGCCCCGGGGCTGCATCTTCTGCCCGGAGCCGGGGGAAGAC
>DASWLF010000435.1:0-15963 GCA_036396255.1 Desulfobaccales bacterium | reverse complement strand
GAAGGGCACGTACTGCGCCAGCCCCTTCTTGGCCAAATGCTTGGTGATGGCGGCGGTCAACGTGGTCTTGCCGTGGTCGATGTGCCCAATGGTCCCGACATTCACGTGCGGCTTCTTGCGCTCAAACTTCTTCTTGGCCATGAGGATTTCCTCCTAAACTCAAGGGGTCATGCCCGGGCTTGACGCCGGCCTAAGATCTCCTCCGCCAGGGAGGCGGAGACTGGCTCGTAATGATCAAATTGCATGGTGAAGGTGGCCCGGCCCTGGGTGGCGCTCCGCAGCGTGGTGGCGTACCCGAACATGGTGGCCAGGGGCACCTGACCGTGGATAATCTGGGTGGAACCCCGGCTCTCCATGCCGGTGATGCGGCCCCGCCGGGCGTTCAATTCGCCCATGACCTCGCCCACGAAATCTTCCGGGGCCACCACCTCGATATCCATAATGGGCTCCAGCAGCACCGGCCGGGCCCGCTTGGCCGCTTCCTTGAATCCCATGGAGCCGGCGATGAAAAAGGCGCGCTCGGAGGAGTCCACTTCGTGGTAGGAGCCGTCCACCAGGGCCACTTCCAGGTCCACCATGGGGTAGCCCAGAATGCCGGTGGCCGCGGCTTCCTTAACGCCCTTTTCCACCGCGGGGATAAATTCCCGGGGCACCGCGCCGCCCACGATCTTGTTCTCAAAGACCACGCCGGAGCCGGCGATTAGGGGCTTCAGGGTCAGCTCCACATGGCCGTACTGTCCCCGGCCGCCGGTCTGGCGGACAAACTTGCCTTCGGCCCGGGCCTCTTCGGTGATGGTCTCCCGGTAGGCCACCTGGGGCCGGCCCACCCGGGCGTCCACCTTGAACTCCCGCAGCAGCCGGTCCACGATGATTTCGAGATGCAGCTCCCCCATGCCGGAGATGATGGTCTGGCCGGTTTCGGCATCGGAGTGCACCCGGAAAGATGGGTCCTCATCCGAGATCTTGCCCAGGGCCTGGCCCAGCTTGTCCTGGTCCGCCTTGGTCTGGGGCTCGATGGCGATGTCAATGACCGGCTGGGGAATATGCAGCGTCTCCAGAATCACCGGGGCCCGCTCATCCGCCAGGGTGTCGCCGGTGGTGGTGTGGCGCAAGCCCACCGCGGCCACGATATCCCCGGCGTAGGCCTCGCTGATTTCCTCCCGCTTGTTGGCGTGCATCTTCAGGAGACGGCCGATGCGCTCTTTGGCGCCCTTGGTGGCGTTCAGCACCGAGGTGCCGGAGGCCAGGACCCCGGAATAAATCCTCAAGAAGGTGAGGTGGCCCACATAAGGGTCGGAAAGGAGCTTGAAGGCCAGGGCCGCCAGGGGCTCCTCGTCCGTGGCGCCGCGCTCCACCACGTTGCCCTTGGGGTCGAGCCCCCTGACCGGCGGGATGTCCACCGGCGAGGGCAGATAATCCACCACCGCGTCCAAGAGCGGTTGAATGCCTTTGTTCTTGAAAGCGGAGCCGCACAGCACGGGCACCACTTCCAGGGCGATGGTGCCCCGGCGCAGGGCCGCCTTGATCTTATCGATCTCCACCGGCTGGTCGGCCAGATACCGCTCCATGATTTCTTCGTCGACTTCCGCCAGGACTTCCAGCAGCTGGCCGTGTTGCTCCAGGGCCAGTTCCTGGTAGTCCGCGGGAATCTCTGCTGCGGCGAAGCGGGTCCCCTGGCCGGCGTCCTCATAAACCAGGGCCTTCATGGCGACGAGGTCGATGATCCCCCGGAACTTGTCCTCTTCCCCCAGGGGGAGCTGGATCAGCACCGGGTTGGCCTTGAGGCGCTCCCGCATCATCTTCAGGCAGCGGGGCAGATCGGCGCCCACCCGGTCCATCTTGTTGACGAAGGCCAGCCGCGGCACGCCGTAGCGGTCGGCCTGGCGCCACACCGTCTCGGTCTGGGGCTCCACCCCGCCCACCGCGTCGAAGACCGCCACCACGGCGTCCAGGACGCGCAGGGAGCGCTCCACCTCGATGGTGAAGTCCACGTGCCCCGGGGTGTCGATGACATTGACCCGATGATCCCGCCAGTAGCAGGTGGTGGCCGCGGAGGTGATGGTGATGCCCCGCTCCTGCTCCTGGGCCATCCAGTCCATGACGGCCTGGCCGTCGTGCACCTCACCCATGCGGTGCGTCACTCCGGTGTAGAACAGGATGCGCTCCGTGGTGGTGGTTTTACCGGCGTCGATGTGGGCCATAAACCCAATATTCCGCACCCGGTTTAACGGGGTTGTTCTTGCCAAATTTTTTTTACCAACGATAATGGGCAAAGGCCTTGTTGGCCTCGGCCATCTTATGCGTATCTTCCCGTTTTTTGATGGTGGCGCCGCGGTTGGCGGCGGCGTCCAGCAGTTCTCCGGCCAGCTTGGCCTCCATGGATTTCTCGCCCCGGGCCGCCGCAAAGCCGATGAGCCAGCGGATGGCCAGGGAGACCCGGCGGTCGGCCCGCACTTCCACCGGCACCTGGTAGGTGGCGCCGCCCACCCGGCGGGACTTGACCTCGATCAACGGCTTGACGTTGTCCACCGCCTGGTGAAAGAGCTTCAGGGGGTCGTCGTTGCTCCGCTGGGCCATAATGTCCATGGCGTTGTACAGGATGCGCTGGGCGGTGCTCTTTTTGCCCCGCTCCATCAGGCCGTTGACGAACCGGCTCACCAGCGTATCGTTGTATTTCAGGTCTTGGGGAACCGGCCTCTTGACCACCCCGCCTTTTCTGGGCATTTTTACCTCGGTTTTCGGTTTTCGGTTTCCGGTTTTCGGTTAAGAAAACCTTACGCCAATCCCCATAACTCTAAATGGTCTTTCGGCCTCTGTTTCGGCTTTATTACAATTGTTCTTTTTTCGCTTTTGCCGAAAACTGAAAACAGAAAACCGAAAACCGTCCTTACTTGGGGCGCTTGGCCCCGTACTTGGAGCGTCCCTGGCGGCGGTCCTGGACTCCCGAGGCGTCCAGGCAGCCCCGGACCACGTGATAGCGCACCCCTGGCAGGTCTTTCACCCGGCCGCCCCGGATCAGGATCACGGAGTGCTCCTGGAGATTGTGACCCACCCCGGGGATGTAGGTAGTCACCTCGATGCCGTTGGTGAGCCGCACCCGGGCCACTTTGCGCAGGGCCGAATTGGGTTTCTTGGGGGTGGTGGTATAGACCCGGACGCACACCCCCCGTTTCTGGGGACAGCTTTGCAAGGCCGGGGAAGCGGTGCGCTTCTTGAGCTTTTCCCGGCCCTTGCGGATCAACTGGCTGATAGTAGGCATTCACTCTCCGCGGGGCCCCGGTTGGCGCGAGCCCACTAAAAATCAAAATTTTATCTTTTTTTGCGGTACCTTGTCAATCTTTTATTGCTCGGCCACCGCCGGGGGCTCCGGTTCGGCCTCCACTATTTCCGGGGCCGGCAACTCCGGCGCTTCCTCTTCCTCGGCCAGCCTGATGTTCAACTCCCGGTACTGCTCCAGGCCGGTGCCCGCCGGGATCAGGCGTCCCATGATGACGTTTTCCTTGAGGCCGTGGAGATAGTCCACCTTGCCTTGCACCGCGGCGTCGGCCAGCACCTTGGTGGTTTCCTGGAAGGAGGCGGCGGAAATCCAGCTCTCGGTGGTCAGCGAGGCCTTGGTGATCCCCAGGAGCAGGGGTTCGCCGGTGGCCGGCCGTTTGCCGGCGGCCATGGCCTCCTCGTTCTTTTCCTCGAAGACCCACTTCTCCACCTGCTCGCCAATGAGAAAGTCGGTGTCGCCGGGTTCCACCACTTTGATGCGCCTGAGCATCTGGCGGACGATGACCTCGATGTGCTTGTCGTTGATCTTGACGCCCTGGAGGCGGTAGACCTCCTGGACCTGGTCCACCAGGTAGCGAGCCAGCTCCTTGAGGCCGCTGATGTTCAGGATGTCATGGGGGTTGGCGGAGCCGTCCATCAGGGCCTCCCCGGCCCGGACGTAATCGCCCTCCTGCACCGCCACGTGCTTGCCCTTGGGGATGAGGTACTCCTTGGGTTTGCCCACTTCGGGGGTGACGATGATCTTGCGTTTCCCCTTGATGTGGCGTCCGAAGGAGACCACGCCGCTGATCTCGCTGATGATGGCGGTCTCCTTGGGTTTGCGCACCTCGAAGAGTTCGGCCACCCGGGGCAGCCCGCCGGTAATGTCCTTGGTCTTGGTGGTTTCCCGGGGAATCTTGGTGATGACGTCGCCGGGAAAGACCTCGTCGCCTTCATTCACCATAAGAATGGCGCCCACCGGCATAAAGTAGCGGGCAAAGGCCGGGGTCCCGGGGATGCGGGCGGTGGCGCCGGTCTCGTCTTTCACCGAGATGCGGGGCCTCAGTTCCTGGTCCCGGCTCTCGATGATGAGGCGGGAGGCCTTGCCGGTCACCGGGTCCACCCGTTCCTGCACCGTGACGTTCTCCACGATGTCGCCGAACTTGATGCGGCCGCCCACTTCGGTGAGCATGGCGTTGGTAAAGGGATCCCACTCGGCCAGCACCTGGCCGGCTTCCACTTCCTGGCCTTCCCGCACCTTGAGGTGGGCGCCGTAGGTCAGGGGATACCTTTCCCGCTCTATACCCTTGTCGCTGAGGAGCACCAGTTCCGCCAGGCGGCTCAGGTTCACCTGTTCGCCGTTGCGGTCCACCGCGATCTTCATGGGGCAAGGGATTTCCTTCTTGGAATCAACGAAGTTGTCAAGGCGCACCCGGCCCCGGCCCTGGGACACGTGGAAGCTCTGTTCGGCCCGGCGGGAGGCGGTGCCGCCGATGTGGAAGGTGCGCATGGTCAGCTGGGTGCCGGGTTCGCCGATGGATTGCGCCGCCAGGATGCCGATGGCCTCGCCGATGGAGACCGGGGTGCCGTGGGCCAGGTCCCGGCCGTAGCACTTGGCGCACACCCCCCGCCGGGTCTGGCAGGTGAGGACGGACCTGATCTGGACTTTTTCCAGGCCCGCTTCTTCGATGCGCCGGGCCGCGTCTTCGTCGATCTCCTGGTTGGCTTCCACCAGCACTTCGCCGGTGTGGGGGTCGACGATGTCTTCCAGGGCATCGCGCCCCAGGACCCGGTCCCCCACCCGCTCGATGATTTCGCCGCCCTCCACCAGGGGGGTGACAAAGATGCCGTCGATGGTGCCGCAGTCGTCCTCGGTGATGACCGCATCCTGGGCCACATCCACCAGCCGGCGGGTCAGATAGCCGGAGTTGGCGGTTTTCAGGGCGGTGTCGGCCAGCCCTTTCCGGGCGCCGTGGGTGGAGATGAAGTACTGCAACACCGTCAGGCCTTCCCGGAAGTTGGCGGTGATGGGGGTCTCGATGATTTCGCCCGAGGGTTTGGCCATGAGGCCCCGCATGCCGGCCAGCTGCCGCATCTGGTCCTTGCTGCCCCGGGCGCCGGAGTCGGCCATCATGAAGACGGGGTTGAAGGAGGCCACTTCTTCCTGGTGCACCACGACTTGGCCGGTTTGCGGGTCGGTTTCTTCCACGTCCACCATTTCCCGGGCCATCTCGGCCATCATCTCGGCGGCGATCTCGTCGGTGGCCTTGGCCCAGATGTCCACCACCTTGTTGTACTTTTCACCCTCGGTGATGAGACCTTCCTGGTACTGCTCCTCCACCAGAATCACTTCGGCCTTGGACTGGGCCAAAATCTCGGCCTTGTTCGCCGGGATCACCATGTCCTGCATGCAGATGGAGATCCCCGCCTGGGTGGCGTATTTGTAGCCCAGGTTCTTCAGCTGATCCGCGAAGATGACCGTGGACTTGATGCCGCACTTGCGGTAGGAGTGGGCGATGAGCTTGCGGATCTCCTTTTTGGTCATGGTGGTGTTGATGAGCTCGAAGGGGATGCCCTCGGGCAGGATTTCCCGCAGGATAATCCGGCCCACCGTGGTCTGGTGGATCTTGCCGTTGATGCGCACCGGCACCCGGGCCTGGAGATGCGCCTGTCCCTGGTCGTAGGCCACCCGCACCTCTTCGGGGGAGGCGAAGGGCATGGGCTTTTTGTCGCCTTTGGTCACCCGCTCCCCCGGGGCGAAGGGCCGTTCCCGGGTGAGGTAATAGAGCCCCAGGACGATGTCCTGGGTGGGGATGATGATGGGGTCGCCGTTGGCCGGGCTCAAGATGTTGTTGGTGGACATCATCAGGGTCCGGGCCTCGATCTGGGCCTCGATGGACAACGGCACGTGCACCGCCATCTGGTCGCCGTCGAAGTCGGCGTTGAACGCGGTGCACACCAGGGGGTGGAGCTGGATGGCCTTGCCTTCGATCAAGATGGGTTCAAAGGCCTGGATGCCCAGCCGGTGCAGGGTGGGGGCCCGGTTCAGCATCACCGGATGCTCCCGCACCACTTCGTCCAGGATGTCCCAGACCTCGGGGGTCTCCCGGTCCACCAGGCGCTTTGCCACCTTGATGGTGGTGGCGTAGCCCCGGGCCACCAGCTTCTGAAAGATGAAGGGTTTGAAGAGCTCCAGGGCCATCTGCTTGGGCAGCCCGCACTGGTGCAGCCGCAGTTCCGGGCCGATGACGATGACCGAGCGTCCGGAGTAGTCCACCCGCTTGCCCAGCAGGTTCTGGCGGAAGCGCCCCTGTTTGCCCTTGAGCATGTCGGAGAGCGATTTCAGGGCCCGCTTGTTGGGACCGGTGATGGTGCGGCCCCGGCGGCCGTTCTCAAAGAGGACGTCCACCGCCTCCTGCAGCATGCGTTTTTCGTTTCTGATGATGATGTCCGGGGCGTTGAGCTCCAGCAGGCGTTTCAACCGGTTGTTGCGGTTGATGACCCGGCGGTAGAGATCGTTGAGATCGCTGGTGGCGAACCGGCCGCCGTCCAGGTGCACCAGGGGGCGCAGGTCCGGGGGCAGCACCGGGATCACCTCCATGACCATCCACTCGGGCCGCTGGGTGCTGTCTCTGAAGGCGTCGATGATTTTCAGGCGTTTGCCCAGCTTCTTGCGCTTGGCGTCGGAGCTGGTTTTGGTCATCTCAGCCCGCACCGTGGCGGACAGGGCGTCCAGGTCCACGGCCTTCAGCATCTCCCGGATGGCCTCGGCCCCCATGCCGGCCTGGAACCGGGTGCCGAATTCCTCCCGCTTCTGGCGGTATTTCTCTTCCGAGAGGAGTTCCCCTTTTTTCAGATCGGTGTCCCCAGCATGCACCACCACAAAAGCCTCGAAATAGAGGATCTTTTCCAGCTCTTTGAGGGTAAGGTCCAGGAGGTTGCCGATCTTGCTGGGCAGAGATTTTAAGAACCAGATATGCACCACCGGGCAGGCCAGCTCGATGTGGCCCATCCGTTCCCGCCGCACCTTGGACTGGATCACCTCCACGCCGCATTTCTCGCAGGTGATGCCCCGGTGCTTCATGCGTTTGTATTTGCCGCAGTTACATTCGTAATCCTTGGCGGGACCGAAGATCTTGGCGCAAAACAGCCCGTCCCGTTCCGGTTTGAAGGTGCGGTAGTTGATGGTCTCCGGCTTCTTCACCTCTCCAAAGGACCAGGAGCGGATCATTTCCGGAGAAGACAACGACAGCCGCACCGCTTCGATGCTGATGGGGTCTTCCGGCCGGGCAAACAGGCTGTTGAGATCTTCTAAAGAAACTTCGCGCATTTTATCCATATAAACTGGCTTCCTCGGCCTATTCTTTGGCCTTGTCCTTTTTCAGGAGCTCCACGTTGAGGGAGAGGCTCTTGAGCTCGCGCACCAGGACGTTGAAGGACTCCGGCAGCCCCGCTTCCAGGTCGTATTCGCCTTTGAAGATCTTTTCATACATGCGGGTGCGGCCGGCCACGTCGTCGGACTTCACGGTGAGAAATTCCTGAAGGGTGTAAGCGGCGCCGTAGGCCTCCAGGGCCCAGACCTCCATCTCGCCCAGGCGCTGGCCGCCGAACTGGGCCTTGCCCCCCAGGGGCTGCTGGGTCACCAGGGAGTAGGGTCCGATGGAGCGGGCGTGGATCTTGTCGGCCACCAGGTGATGCAGCTTCATCATGTACATCACCCCCACGGTGACGTCCCGGTCGAATTCCTCGCCGGTGCGGCCGTCCCGCAGTCTGGACTGGCCCCCCACCGGCAGCCCGGCTTCCTGCAAACAGGCCTGCACTTCATTTTCCGTGGCCCCGTCGAACACCGGCGAGGCCATGTGGATGCCTTCCTGGTAGTGTGTCTTCCAGATCCGCCGCAGCTCGTCATAGTCCAGGTCGTCAATTTCCCTGGACATGGTTGCATCTGCGGCCATGATCCGCTTGAGGCGGTCCTTGATGGCCTCCAGGCCGTAAAACTTGTCGATCATTTCGCCGACGCGTTTCCCCAGGATATGGGAGGCCCAGCCCAGGTGGGTTTCCATCACCTGGCCCACGTTCATGCGGGAGGGCACCCCCAGGGGGTTGAGGACGATGTCCACCGGAATGCCGTCGGCAAAGTAGGGCATGTCCTCTTCCGGCATGAGGCGGGACACCACCCCCTTGTTGCCGTGGCGGCCGGCCATCTTGTCGCCCACCGCCAGCTTGCGCTTCATGGCCACAAAGACTTTGACCTTCTTGATGACCCCGGGGGGGAGTTCGTCCACCTTGCGCAGGCGGCCCAGCTTGGCTTCGAAGACCATGTTCACCAGGTGCAGCTGCTCCTGGTAGCGGTCCAGGAGCTGGTCCAGCTGGTCCTCCAGGCCCGCTTGCTCAAAGGAGACGTGGCGCCAAAATTCCAGGGGATGGCGGGAGACCATCTCCGGCGCCACCACGGTGCCCTTTTCCAGGATAATGTTGCCGGTGCGGTCGTCTTCCAGGTTATCATCCAATTTTTTGCCCACCACCAGCTCTTTGAGCTTGCCCCGGTAGCTCTGGGTAATGATGGCGACCTCGTCGGCCTGGTCTTTCTGAAGCTTGGCCACCGCCTCATCTTCAATGGAGCGGCTGCGGTCGTCCTTTTCCACCCCTTTGCGGGAAAAGACCCGGGCGTCGGTGACCACGCCCTCGATGCCCGGGGGGACCCGGAGGGAGGTGTCTTTAACGTCCCCGGCCTTTTCGCCGAAGATGGCCCGCAGGAGCTTTTCTTCCGGGGTGAGTTGGGTTTCGCCCTTGGGGGTGATCTTGCCCACCAGGATGTCGCCGGGGCGCACCTCGGCCCCCAGGCGGATGATGCCGGACTCATCCAGTTGGCTCAGGGCGTCCTCCCCCACGTTGGGAATGTCCCGGGTGATCTCCTCTTTGCCCAGCTTGGTGTCCCGGGCCATGACCTCGAACTCTTCGATATGGATGGAGGTGAAGACGTCATCCCGGATGAGGCGCTCACTCACCAGGATGGAGTCCTCAAAGTTGTAGCCGCCCCAGGGCATGAAGGCCACCATGACGTTTTTCCCCAGGGCCAGCTCTCCCATGGCGGTGGCGGGGCCGTCGGCGATGATCTGGCCGGCCTCCACCGCGTCGCCGGGCACCACGATGGGGCGCTGGTTGAAGCAGGTGTTCTGGTTGGTGCGCTGAAATTTGGTCAGTTTGTAGATGTCCACCGGAGAGCCGTTGCCATCCTTGGGAGGTTCCGAGGCCCGGATGACGATGCGGGTGGAGTCCACGTCCTCCACCACGCCTTTGCGCCGGGCCACCAGGGTGACCCCCGAGTCCCGGGCCACCACGCCCTCCATGCCGGTCCCCACCAGGGGGGAACTGCTGGTCAACAGCGGCACCGCCTGGCGCTGCATGTTGGAGCCCATGAGGGCCCGGTTGGCGTCGTCGTGCTCCAGGAAGGGAATCAAAGAGGCGGCCACCGACACCAACTGGTTGGGGGACACGTCCATGTAATCCACCTGGGAGGGGCTGGCGATGATGAACTCGCCGGCCTTCCGGGCCTCGATGTTGTCCACCAGGAACCGCCCCTTGGGGTCCAGGGGGGCGTTGGCCTGGGCGATGACCGCCTCCCCTTCTTCCAGGGCGCTCAGGTACCTGACTTCCCGGGTGACCCGGGCCTGCAGCTTGCCGCCCACGGTTTTCTTTTCCACCACCCGGTAGGGGGTCTCCACGAAGCCCAGCTCGTTGACCCGGGCGAAGGTGCTCAAGGAGACGATGAGGCCGATGTTGGGACCTTCCGGCGTCTCAATGGGGCAGATGCGGCCGTAATGGGTGGGATGCACGTCCCGGACCTCGAAGCCGGCCCGCTCCCTGGTCAAACCCCCCGGTCCCAGGGCGCTGAGGCGCCGTTTGTGGGTGATCTCGGAAAGCGGGTTGGTCTGGTCCATGAACTGGGAGAGCTGGGAGGTGCCGAAGAACTCTTTGATCACCGCCTGCACCGGCTTGGCGTTGATCAGGTCGTGGGGCATCAGGGTGTCCAGGTCCTGGATGGCCATGCGCTCCTTGATGGCCCGCTCCATGCGCACCAGGCCCACCCGGAACTGGTTTTCCAGGAGTTCCCCCACGGCCCGCACCCGGCGGTTGCCCAGATGGTCGATGTCGTCCACCGGCCCTTCCCGGTCTTTCTGGGTGATGAGTTCTTTCACCGCCAGGAGGATGTCCTCGCGCACCAGGGTGGTTTGGGTCAGGGGCATACGCTCCTCCGGAGACCGCAGCTTCAGGTCCAGCTTCAGGCGGCCCACCGGCGACAGGTCGTAGTACTCCGGGTTGAAAAACAGGTTCTGGAAGAAGCTGAAGGCCACTTCCTCGTTGGGCCGGTTGCTGGGCCGAAGCCGGCGGTAGATCTCCAGGACCGAGTCCTTGACCGTGTTGCTCTTGTCCGCCACCAGGGTATTCCGCAGGCAGGGGCTGACGCTGACCCCGTCGATATAGAGGAGGTCCAGCTCCTTGATGCCGCGTTCCTGGAGTTGCTGGATCTTGTCTTCGGACAGGACTTCGTTGCACGGGGCCAGGACTTCACCGCTCTCCGGATCCAGGATGTCGTGGGCCACCACCTTGCCCACCAGGTCCATGGGGGAGCCGATGACCTCCGTCACCCCGGCCCGCTTCATCTTTTGGATGAGCACCGGGGTCAGGCGTTTTCCCTTCTTGATCAGGACGTCGCCGCTCTTGGGATCAGGGATGTCGGTGGAAGTGGTCTTGTCCACCAGCATCTCCGGGATGAACTTGCGGCGGATGGCGCCGCCCTCGAGAGTGACCTGCTCCGTCTTGTAGAAGAAGTTGAGCAGCTCTTCGGTGGTGTAGCCCAGGGCCTTCAGCAGGATGGTGGCCGGGAACTTGCGCCGCCGGTCGATGCGCACGTACAGGATGTCTTTGGGGTCGAACTCAAAATCAATCCAGGACCCCCGCAAGGGGATGAGGCGGGCCGAGTAGATGATCTTGCCGCTGGAGTGGATCTTGGCCCGGTCGTGGTCGATGAACAAGCCGGGGGAGCGGTGCAGCTGGCTCACCACCACCCGCTCCGTGCCGTTGATGATGAAGGTGCCGTTTTCCGTCATCAAAGGCAGGGTGCCGAAGTAGATCTCCTGCTCCTTGATGTCCCGGATGGTCTGGGTCTTGGCTTCGGGGCCCACCTCATAGACCACCAGGCGCACCCGGATCTTCATGGGGACCTCATAGGTCATTCCACGTTGCTGGCATTCGTCCACGTCGTACTTGGGATCCGCCAGGCCGTACTCCACGAACTCCAGGGAACAGACGCCGGAAAAATCCCGGATGGGAAAGACGCTCTTGAACACGCCCTGGAGCCCGAAGTCGACGCGCTCCACCGGTTCGACGTCTTTTTGCAAGAAACGGCGGTAGGACTCCTTCTGCATCTCGATGAGATTAGAGATGTCCACAATCCGTTCGATCTTGCCGAAGTTTTTGCGATGCAGCCTTAAAGGCGATAATACATTGGCCATGGGCACTCCTTCAGGGATGGCCGGGAGGGGGTGCTATTTGACCTCGACGGTAGCTCCCTGAGCTTCCAACTTCTTCTTGACTTCCTCGGCCTCGGCTTTGGAAACTGCTTCTTTCAAGGTCGTGGGGACGTTTTCCACCGCTTCCTTGGCCTCTTTCAACCCCAGGTTGGTGACCGCCCGCACTTCCTTGATCACCTGGATCTTGTTAGGCCCGCAGGCGGTCAGGACCACATCGAACTCGGTCTTTTCCTCTTCCACGGGGGCCGCCGCGGCCGCCGCGGGCGCGCCCAGCGCGGCCATTGCCATCGGCGCCGCCGCCGAGACTCCAAACTTCTCCTCCAGCTCCTTGATGAGCTGGGAAAGTTCCAGGACCGTCATATTTGCCAGGTAGTCGACTACCTCAGTCCGGGTAATGGCCATTTTATTCCTCCTTACTTTATGCTAACCAGAATTTATTTAGGCTTCCGGGTCGCCGCCGGGCTCCGCCGGGGCTGCCGGCTCGGATGGGGGCGCAGCCTCAGACGGCTCCGCTGCCCCGGCCGGCTCCTCCGGGGTCGAGGCCCCGGCCGGCTCGGATGGGGGCGCAGCCTCGGACGGCTCCGCAGCCTCGGCCGGCTCCGCGGCCGCTTTCTGATCCCTTAAAGCCACCAGCAGGTTGAGCAGGTTGCGGACCACCCCGCTCAGCACCGTGACCAGGGCCGTGGGCAATGCCTGCAGGACTCCCAGCAGCTGGGCCAGCAGCACTTCCTTGGCCGGCAGTTTGCTGAGGGCGTCCAGGTCCTTGGCGCTCAACACCTGGCCCCCCAGGACCCCGGCCTTGATCTGCAGCTGGGGGCGCTCCTGGGAGAACTTGATGAGCACTTTGGTCAAAGCCACCGGGTCGCCGTAGCCCAGGGTCAGGGCGTTGGGACCGGTGAACTGGGAAGTCAGGGGGGCCATGGCAGAATCTCCGGCCGCGGCCCGGGTCAGCAGGGTGTTCTTCACCACCTTGAGCTCACCCTCGGCCTCCCGCAGCTGGCGCCGCAGCCTGGTCAGGTCTTCCACTTTCAGCCCTTTGAAATCCGAGAGAATCCCGATGCTGGACTTGGCTATCTTCTCCAGGATTCCCTGGACGATCTCCGCTTTCTCTGCCTTACGCACCCATTTCCTCCTTTACAGCAGCCGCACCAGGTTCTTCACGTCCGAGGCGTCCACGGGAATGCCGGGGCCCATGGTGGTGGACAGATAGACCCCTTTCATGTAGGTGCCCTTGCTGGTGGCGGGCTTCAGTCGGATCAAGGCGTCCATGAAGGCCGCCAGGTTGGTCATGAGCTTGTCGGCTCCGAAGGAGACCTTGCCCAGCGGGGCATGCACCACGCCGCCCCGGTCCACCCGGAACTCCACCTTGCCGCCTTTGAGCTCTTTCACCGCCTTGGCGAGGTCAAAGGTGACGGTTCCCACCTTGACGTTGGGCATGAGCCCCCGGGGTCCCAGGATTTTGCCGATTTTTCCCACCGCGCCCATGAGGTCCGGGGTGGCCACGGCCTTGTCGAACCCCAGCCAGCCGCCCTTGATGCGTTCGATGAGGTCGTCGGCCCCCACGTAATCGGCGCCGGCGTCTGCGGCCTCTTTTTCCTTTTCGCCCTTGGCGAAGACCAGGACCCGAACGGTTTTGCCCAGCCCGTGGGGCAGGACCACCGCGCCCCGGACCATCTGGTCCGCATGCCGGGGGTTGACTCCCAGGGCCACCGCGGTCTCCACGGTTTCGTCAAACTTGCTGGAGGCGCCGGCCAGGGCCAGCTGCATCGCCTCGGCAAAGGGGTAGCGTTGGTTGCGGTCCACCTTGGCGGCGGCCTCCCGATATCGCTTGCCATGTTTGGCCATCGGTGTGTCACACTCCCTTGGGTTAGTTGTCAGTAGTCAGTGGCCAGTTGCCAGTTGTCGTTTTTTACTGACTACTGACTACTGGCTACTGACTACTGGCTACTACTCCACAATCTCAATGCCCATGCTGCGGGCGGTGCCGGCGATGCTGCGCATGGCCATCTCCAGGGTGGTGGTGTTCAGGTCCGGCATCTTCTGGCGGGCGATGTCCTCCAGCTGACTCCTGGTGATCCGGCCCGCCTTCTCCCGGCCGGTTTCCTTGGCCCCCTTGGCCAGCTGGGCCGCCTGCTTGAGCAGCACCGAGGCCGGCGGCGTCTTGGTCACGAAGGTAAAAGAGCGGTCGGCGTACACGGTGACCAACACCGGAATGATGGTGCCTTCCTGGGCCGCGGTCTTGGCGTTGTAACTCTTGCAGAACTCCATGATGTTGACCCCGTGCTGCCCCAGGGCGGGGCCGATGGGGGGCGAGGGGTTGGCCTGGCCCGCGGGGATCTGCAATTTGATCTGGGCGATTACCTTCTTGGCCATTTATTAATTAACTCCCTTTATCTTTGCGTCTTTGCGTCTTTGCGCCTTGGCGAGAGAAAAATTTTCACGCAGAGACGCCAAGGCGCAAAGTTAGATTTTCTCCAGCTGGGTAAACTCCAGCTCCACCGGGGTGGGGCGCCCGAAGACGCTGATCATCACCCGCACCCGGCCCCGGTCCGGCCGCACTTCGTCCACTACCCCGGTGAAATTGGCAAAAGGGCCGTCGTTGACCTGCACCTTGTCCCCCTGCTCGAACTTGATCTTGGGCTTGGGCCTGAGCACCCCTTCCTGCATCTGGGCGATGATCTTGGCCGCGTCCTCCTCGGGGATGGCCACCGGCTCGTCCTTGCTGCCGATAAAACCGGTAACCTTGGGGGTATCCTTCACCAGGTGCCAGGACTCATCGGTCAATTCCATGCGCACCATCACATAGCCGGGGTAAAACTTGCGGGAGCTGAGGCGGCGCTCCCCTTTGACCATCTCCTCCACCGTTTCCGTGGGCACCAGGACCTCCTCGACGAGGTGCTCCAGGCCCCGGGCCTTGGCCCGCTCCATGATGGCGGTCTTGACCTTCAGCTCAAAACCGGAATAAGTATGGATAATGTACCACTTGGGGGCCACGGTCAGGTCCTTGGTTCAGTGCACCACGTAACGCACCAGCCGGGAGAGGCCGAAGTCCACCAGGCCCAGGAAGATGGCAATGAGGATGACCAGGATCAGCACCACTCCGGTGGTTCCCAGGGTCTCCTTGCGGTTGGGCCAGGTGACTTTTTTTAATTCCTGTACGGCTTCCGCGATAAATTGCTTGGTGCTGCGCCAATATTGGGTAACCGGGGGCAGCTTGCTGCTCCAGGAGCGCTTTACTTTGGGCTTTAACTTGACCACCTGTCCCCGGGTGCCGCTGGCGCCTGCCTCTTTGAGCGCGTTTTTGGGCTTGGTCTTGATCTTTTTCATGCTGGGTCCACTCTGCTTTTTCCCCGGCACGGAAGCGGCAGCCCCACCTGGCGCCGGGGACATCACCCGCCCCGGCTGGGGCTGCCCACCTGGGTGGTCAATTTTCCTAAAACACCTCGGTTAGGGGAATTCCAGGAGAGAGTCTGATTGCCCGGATAGATGGCGGTATCTCACCAAACGACCCCTTAATCCCATATTCTTCCAACATACATGGCAGGCCAGGAGGGATTCGAACCCCCAACATCCGGTTTTGGAGACCGGCGCTCTAACCGTTGGAGCTACTGGCCTGTCTTCCCCCCTACTTGCTCTCCCGATGAAGGGTATGGGTCCGACAAAACGAACAGTATTTTTTCAAGGCCAGCCGGTCAGGAGTCCGCCGCTTGTTCTTGGTGGTGCTGTAATTCCGGCGTTTACATTCCGTACAAGCTAAGTTAACGATGTCTCTCATGTCTTATTCCAAGATCTGGCTCACCACCCCGGCGCCCACGGTGCGGCCGCCTTCCCGGATGGCGAAGCGCAGCCCTTCTTCCAGGGCCACGGGGGTGATCAGGGTCACTTCCATGGAGACGTTGTCTCCGGGCACCACCATCTCCACTCCGTCGGGCAGCTTGGCCACCCCGGTGACGTCGGTGGTCCGCAGATAGAACTGGGGCCGGTAGCCGGTGAAAAACGGGGTGTGCCGCCCCCCTTCCTCCTTGGTGAGCACGTAGACCTCGGACTTGAACTTGGTGTGCGGCGTGATGGAACCCGGCTTGGCCACCACCTGGCCCCGCTCCACTTCGTCCTTCTTGATGCCGCGCAATAGCAGACCGACGTTGTCCCCGGCCTGGCCGTAGTCCAGGATCTT
>DASWLF010000434.1:0-1760 GCA_036396255.1 Desulfobaccales bacterium | reverse complement strand
CAAATCTGTTCATTCTCAGTCCGCTTCTTCGGGTTTGGGCTCCTTGGCTTCCAGTTCCCGGACGCAGATGGCGAAATCCGGGCAGTGCAGTTCGCACCAGCGGCAGCCGGTGCAGCGCTCGGCGTGGTCCACTACCGGCGCCCCTTCGGCATCCAGGCCGAGGCATTGCCGGGGGCAGAAGGCGGCGCAGATGCCGCAGGACTTGCACCAGTCCCTGAAGATGTCGATCTCGTATTCCGGGTGCGGTTTCTCGGGCTGGTCTTCCCCGGCTTCTGGCGCGGGTTCCGGATTTTTGTCGCCCACATCCTGATCCATAAGCGGCCCTAAAAATCTTTGGAGGGTTTTTGGTAGGGGCGGGTTTAAAACCCGCCCCTATGATCCTCTCCTGCCGTTCCCCTCCATTTTTTATCCAACCGAACAAAAAATCTGGCAAATCTGCCTGGTTCGCATATTAAGAAAATGCCGCCCATCTTGCAATCTCATTCAGAGGGCTATTTCCTGACCCGCCTGTGGAAATCCTCATCTGGCCAGCATCTGCAGAAAGATGTGGGCCGCGTACAGGAAGACCAGGGCAAAAGCGCCGATGCTCATCCAGCGCAACGCCTTCTTTTGGGGCCGGTACACCATTTCCGCCATGGCGATGCCGGTCATGACTATGGCCATGACCCCGGTGCCGGCGTGTTGCCGGGAGACCATCTCCAGCATGGGCCCCTGAAGATAGAGCAATTCCATCAGCCCCAGCAGGGCCAGGTTCACCAGGTTGCTGCCGAAGAGGTTGCCCACCGCCAGGTCCACCGCGCCCAGTCGCAGGGCCGCCATGGTCACCACCAGCTCCGGCAGGGAGGTGGCCGCGGCCACGAAGATGGTCCCCACCATGGACTGCTGCCAGCCCATGAGTTGGGCGAGGCTGGCGGCCACCCGGGGCATGAAGACGCCGGCCGCCACCACCACCGCGGCGTTCAGTCCGAACTTCAGGGCCGCGGTGTTAAGGCTGATGTGGCCGTAAACCAGTTTCTCTTCGTGCTCGGCCAGGTACGCGGCCCTTTCCCGCCGCTGATAGCGGAAAACGGAGCGCATGGCCAACAGATAACAGAGCAACAGGACCGGAGCGCTGAAGCCCACGTGGGCCAGAGTAATAAAGGCAAAAGGTTTGGGGGCCATCACCCCCATGACCGCCACTCCCAACATCACCACCCCGAAGGAGCCGGCCAGAATATGGCCCCGATGGGCCACGGTGAGCACCGGACCCGGCGGGTGCAGCAGGTCCACGATGGCCAGGATCAGGAGATTGAAGACGCAGCTACCCAGCAGATCGCCCACGGCAATATCGGGGGCCTTCACCCAGACGACGGCGCTGACTCCGGTGGCCATCTCCGGCAGGGAGGTGACCGCGGCCAGCACCACCAGGCCCAGCCAGGTGCGCCCCATGCCGGTTTTCTCCGCCAGGACGTCGCCGTACCTGGTCAACCGGGCGCCCGAGAAGGTGATGGCCCCGGAAATTAGGAAAAACTGCAGCCAGAAGTTCCCCAAGACATCCAAAAATTTACCCCCGGCGGCGCTTCAAGAAATTGCGCAGCAGGTTTAAGCCCTCGGTGGTCAGAATGGACTCCGGATGAAACTGCACCCCGAATACGGCGTATTCTTGATGGCGCAACCCCATGATCTCCCCCACCGCGGTCTGGGCCGAGACCTGGAGGCAGGCCGGCAGGGTCTCCCGCTCCACGATGAGGGAATGGTAGCGGGTGGCCTCGAAGGGAGAA
>DASWLF010000433.1:0-5954 GCA_036396255.1 Desulfobaccales bacterium | reverse complement strand
GTGGGTGATGGCCTGGCTCACCAGTTCCACGAACTCGTCCCTGACCTTCCCGGCCATGACGGTGATCTCCCAGGCCTGGGCGTTGGTGCCGGAAGGCGCCCACAAGGCGGCCTCGATGACCCGTTCCAGGACCTCCCGGGGGGGAATCTCCGGCTTATACAAGCGATGGCTGCGGCGGTGGTGAATGGCTTCGTAGAGGTCCATGGTCTAACTCCTCTCAGCTTCCATTCTGAAAAAATCCAGGTCGCGTCTTGCAATTAATGCGACATTTAACCCCAAGGTCTTTACCCCCTTTTTCTAAAAGGGGGTAAGGGGGGATTAAAATAAGTACTCAATAATCCCCCTTTAAAAAAGGGGGACTTTAAGGCTTCGAAACCCAAGGGTTAGCGTTTTATGGTCGACGATGGCCAGGTGGTTTTCAATACTCTGCCGCCAGGCAGTCGAGTCAGTCAAAGGGCCTCTAATCGGGGGAGCAGCTTCCCCGGAATCTTGGGCCCAACCACCCAGGTCCCGGTAAAATTGAGCTTCGGCCAGCTTCTCCCTTTTCTCGCAGCCCTGGGCATAGATGGCGCACTTGGCCGCCAGCACCCGGCGGGCCGCGTCGGCGTAAAGCGGAGGTAAGTCCGGCTCCGCCACCAGTTTCACCAGGGCCCGGATGCGGTGGCGGTCCAGGCCCCACTGCCGGGAAAGCTGGTCGGCGTGGCCGCCCCGCTTGATGACCAGCGCCTCCGGCACCAGGCCCACCGGATAGCGCCAACTCAGCCGCAGCCAGAGATCGTAGTCTTCGGCCGCCGGCAGATTTTCGTCAAAACCGCCGTGTTCCTCAATGAGCCGCCGGTGCAGCAGCACCGCGGAGGGGCTCACCAGGCACCGTTCCAGGGACGGGAGGAAGATGTGGCCGCCCACCTTCCGGTGGCTCAGGGGCTGGTTCACCCGGACCCCCCGGCGCACCCAGGTCTCCTCCGTCTGGCAGAGGCGCAGTCCCGGCTGGGCCTCTAAAAAAGCCCATTGCCGGCTGAGCTTCTCCGGCAGCCAGAGATCGTCGGAGTCCAGAAAGGCCAGCCACTGGCCCCGGGCCGCGGCAATGCCCCGGTTCCGGGCCGCGGAAACTCCCCCGCGGCTGGGGCGGCGCACAACCCTTACCTGCCCGGCAAAAGGGGCCAGGGCCGCAGCCGTGTGGTCGGTGGAGCCGTCGTCCACCACCAGGACCTCGAAGTCCTGCCAGGTCTGGGCCAGCACCGAAGCCACCGCTTCGGCCACCAGGGCGGCCCGGTTGTAGGTGGGGATGATGACGCTGACGCAGGGCTTGGCCGACATGGGGAGAAGTTATCAAAAATGCAGGATTTTTCAAGGGGGAAGTGGTTATGGAGATTAGGTTAGCTAAGTTAAAGAAAGGGCCTGCACGAGACTGGAAACCGTGTAGGGGCGGTTCGCGAACCGCCCCTACGGATCATGCCAGGTTGCCTTCAAAGAGGTATTCTATTTGTATCCGCAGGCCTTAGCCTACGATAGCACAGGCGGGACGCCTGTGCCACCTAAGAACTTTTCAAGGCAGAGGCTAGATCAAAATCAATTCGTTATCGTGGAGATGATTCTCGAAAAGTTCATCGCGGCCCTTCCCCCATTATCATTTGTTCCTGATGGCCATCCATGGTAGATTATCAAGATAACAACATTGAGCCTCAGGAGTTGGCATGCCACCCCGTTACCAACCCCGCCGCCTGGAAGAGAAATGGCAGCGAATCTGGGAAGAGCGGCGGCTTTTTAACGCCCAAGAAAATCCCTCCCGCCCCAAATACTACGTGCTGGAGATGTTTCCCTATCCATCGGGGCGCATTCACATGGGACACGTGCGCAATTACACCATCGGGGACGTGGTGGCCCGCTACCAGCGGATGCGGGGCTTCAACGTGCTGCACCCCATGGGTTGGGACGCCTTCGGGCTGCCGGCGGAGAACGCCGCCCTGGCCCGGGGGATGCACCCGGCCAGGTGGACTTACGAGAACATCGACTACATGCGGGGCCAGCTTAAGAATCTGGGCTACAGTTACGACTGGCCCCGGGAGCTGGCCACTTGCGACCCCCAATACTACCGCTGGGAGCAGCAGGTCTTCATCGAAATGTTCCGCCGGGGCCTGGCCTACAAGAAAAAGGCCCCGGTGAACTGGTGCCCCCGCTGCGCCACGGTGCTGGCCAACGAGCAGGTGGAGGACGGCCTCTGCTGGCGCTGCGACTCGCCGGTGCACTTGAAGGAGCTGGACCAGTGGTTCTTCAAGATCACCGACTACGCCGAGGAGCTTTTGCGCGACCTGGACCAGCTCACCCACTGGCCCGAGCGGGTCCTCACCATGCAGCGCCACTGGATCGGCAAGTCCCCGGGGGCCGAGATCGTCTTTCCTCTGGCCCACGGCGGCGACCCCATCAAGGTCTTCACCACCCGGGCCGACACCTTGTTCGGGGCCACCTTCATGAGCCTGGCGCCGGAGCACCCCCTGGCCCTGGCCCTGGCCCAGGGGACGCCCCAGGAGTCGGAGGTGCGCCGCTTCGTGGAGTACTGGCAGGCCCAGAACCGCAGCCGCGGCGTCCTGGAGGAGATCACCAAGGAAGGGGTGTTCACCGGCCGGTATTGCGTCAACCCGGTGGCCGGCTGGCAAATGCCCATCTACGTGGCCAATTTCGTCCTGATGGAATACGGCACCGGCGCGGTGATGGCAGTGCCGGCCCACGACCAGCGGGACTTCGAGTTCGCCAAGAAGTATGAGCTCCCCATCAAGGTGGTGATCCAACCGCCGGACGCCGCCGCGGCACTCCGGGCCGAGGACCTCACCGCGGCCTTGGAAGAAGACGGGGTCCTGGTGAACTCCGGCGACTTCACCGGCCTGGCCAGCGCCCCGGCCCGCCAGGCCATCGCCGATTTCCTGGCCAGGGAGGGCAAAGGGCGGCATTCAGTGCACTTCAGGCTCAGGGACTGGCTCATCTCCCGGCAGCGCTACTGGGGCGCCCCCATCCCCATCATTTACTGTGAGCGCTGCGGCCTGGTGCCGGTGCCGGAGGCCGACCTGCCCGTGGTCCTGCCCCTGGACGTGGAAATCACCGGCGAGGGCGGCTCCCCCCTGGCCCACCTGGCGTCCTTCTACCAGGTGCCTTGCCCCGGGTGCGGCGGCCCCGGACGCCGGGAAGTGGACACCATGGACACCTTCGTGGAGTCCTCCTGGTACTTCCTGCGCTACGCCTCAGCCGACTACCGGGACGGCATCCTGGACCCGGACCGGGTGAATTACTGGCTGCCGGTGGACCAGTACATCGGCGGCATCGAGCACGCGGTGCTGCATCTGCTTTACGCCCGCTTTTTCACCAAGGTCCTGCGGGACCTGGGGCTGGTGCAGATCGACGAGCCTTTCACCCGGCTCCTCACCCAGGGCATGGTCTTGAAAGACGGGGCCAAGATGGCCAAATCCAAGGGCAACGTGGTGGACCCGGAATACATGATCGAGCAGTACGGCACCGACACCACCCGGCTCTTCCTGCTGTTCGCGGCGCCGCCGGAGAAGGACCTGGAGTGGAGCGACCAGGGGGTGGCCGGGGCCTCCCGCTTCCTGCACCGCCTCTGGAACCTGGTGCACTCGCTGCTGCCGGACTTGCAGAAGGTGGCGGCCTACCAGGGGGACGGCGCCGGGCTGTCCGCCGGCCTCTTGGAGTTCCGCCACCAGGTGCACCGCACCATCAAAAAAGTGACGGACGACATCGAGGACTCCTTTCACTTCAACACCGCCATCGCCGCGGTGATGGAGCTGGTGAACGCCTTCTACCTAACCGCGGAGAACTCTCCCCGGGAGCCCCTCACCATGCAAGTCTTCCGGGAGGCGGTGGAGGCCATGCTGCTGCTGGTCAACCCCATGGTACCCCACCTGGCCGAGGAGCTCTGGCAGGCCCTGGGTCACGCCACCTCCCTGCAGCAGCTCCCCTGGCCCCAGGCCCGGGCCGAGGCCCTGGTAAAGTCCACTATTACGGTGGTGATCCAGGTCAACGGCAAGGTCAGAAGCAAACTGACGGCCCCGGCCGCGGCCACGGATGAGGAAATCAAAGGCTGGGCCTTGAACGACCCGGCCATCCAGAAGTGGCTCCAGGACGGCCCGCCCAAGCGGGTGGTGCTGGCCCGGCGTAAACTGGTCAATATCGTCGTCTGAGGGGAAAAAGCCATGTTCCGCACCAGCTGGTCTCCTTTGCTGCTAATCCTGCTTCTCGTGGGGTGCGGCTACCGGCCCCTGGGGGCCGAGCCTCCCACTCCTCAGGGGGCTCCCACCCTGGCTATCCCGCTGTTCGCCAACCGGTCCACCGAAATCGGCCTGGAGGCCATCCTGGCCAACGCCCTGATCCACGCCTTCGCCCAGAGCCGGTCGGTGCGGGTGCTCCCCGGGGATAAGAGCGCCGACCTGGTGCTGGAAGGCAAAGTGCGCTCGGTGGACAACGCTTCCGTGGCTTATCAAGACGTCACCCGCTCCACCGTGCGGCGGATCACGGTGCGGGTGGACCTGGCCCTGAAACAGGGGGACAGCGGCAAGGTTCTCTGGAAGGATACCCAGGTGCTGCAGGAAGACTACGTGGTGGACCCCAATTAC
The DNA here is from genome assembly GCA_036396255.1 of Desulfobaccales bacterium. Taxonomy (GTDB): domain Bacteria; phylum Desulfobacterota; class Desulfobaccia; order Desulfobaccales; family 0-14-0-80-60-11; genus DASWLF01. The sequence continues at coordinate 1,335 of DASWLF010000433.1, read as the reverse complement.
CATGTGGGGGAGGCCACCAAAACCGAAGGCATCAGACGGGCCGCGGTCAGCATGGCCCGCCGGGTCCTGGATAAGGTGTTGTTGGTGATTTAGCTGTCAGCTATCCGCGTTCAGCGGTCAGATTTCAGCAATTAGCTGTTAATGTAGGGCGGGCGTCTCGCCCGCCCTACATGAAATATTTTTTTTTTACTGGTGGGCATTGCCCACCCTACAGTTAACCCCATGTCCCATCCCATTTTAGAACGCCACATAGAACGCCGCACCGTCCGGCCCCTCTACCTCTTTTTCGGGGAAGAGGATTTTCTCATGTACCGGGCGGTGAAGCGCCTGGAGGAGGCGCTTAAGGATCAGTATGGGGAGAGTCCCCTCAGGGTGGTGCGGGAGGCCCAGGAAATCGAGCTGGCCGAGTTCCTGGCCGAGGCCCGGGCCACTACCCTTTGGGGGCCGGGGCAGCTCCTGGTCCTGCACCGGGTGGAGCACTACGGCGCCGAGGCCCTGAAAGCCGTGGGCGACTACCTGGACCACCCGGCGCCGCGCAGTTGGGTGGTGCTCCTGGGGGAGGGCCTGAAATCAAAGGATCTGGGTAAGGTTCCGGTATGGAACCGCCTGCAGCAGGGGGAGGCGGCCCTGGGTTTTTTCCGCTTAAAGGAAGGGGAACTCTACCAGTGGCTGACCCAGGAGACGCAGAACCGCGGGAAAAGCCTGACTCCGGCCGCAGCCCTGCGCCTGGTGGAGGTCGCCGGGGACAATCTGTCGGAGTTGAGCCAGGAGTTGGAGAAGCTGGTCCTCTTTGCCGGCAGCGAAAGAACCTTGACCCCCGCCCTGGTGGCCCAGCTGACCAGCCACAGCCGCACCTACAATATTTTCGCCCTGGTGGACGCCCTGGGCGAGGCCGGGGCCCACAAGCGCCTGGCCGCCCTGGACCACCTGTTGGACCTGGGGGAGCATCCCGCCAAGGTGCTGGTGATGCTGGCCCGCCAGCTCCGGCTGCTCATGCGCTTCAAAGAGGCGAGAGGGTCGGCCCCCGAGGTGGCCCGCAGCCTCAACCTGCCCCAGGGGATCCTGAAAAAGCTGGGCCAGCAGGCGCCCCGCTTTTCTGACCGGGCCCTGCGGGCGCATCTGCACCTGCTGCACCAGACGGACCTGAGTCTAAAAACCAGCACCGGCAACCCGCGCCTGCTGCTGGAGTTGGCCTTGCTGAAGATGGGGCCGGGGTGAGGAGGATAGAGGGAAAAGAATTTGAGGGGAGGGCCGGGGCTTACAATCGCCCTCCCCTCAAGCTCCCCTCCCACCCCCCTGAAATGGTTGGCCGGGGAAGGCGGGGCTTACGCCCCA
>DASWLF010000432.1:0-1500 GCA_036396255.1 Desulfobaccales bacterium | reverse complement strand
CCTGCCGATCTCCAGGGAGCGGATGGATTTCTGGAAGGCCTCCTTGTAGGTCTTGCCGATGCTCATGACTTCACCCACGGCCCGCATCTGGGTCCCCAGCCGGTCCTCGGCGTCGGCAAATTTTTCGAAGGCCCAGCGGGCGAACTTCACCACCACGTAGTCGCCCCAGGGGGTGTACTTTTCCAGGGTGCCTTCCCGCCAGTAGGGGATCTCGTCCAGGGTCAGGCCCCCGGCCAACAGCGACGACACCAAGGCGATGGGAAAGCCGGTGGCCTTGGAGGCCAGGGCCGAGGAGCGCGAGGTCCGGGGGTTGATCTCGATGACCACCACCCGGCCCGTCTTGGGGTCGTGGGCGAACTGGATGTTGGTGCCGCCGATGACCCGGATGGCCTCCACGATGTCATAGGAGTGCTTTTGCAGCCGCTGCTGCAGCTCCGGGGCGATGGTGAGCATGGGCGCGGTGCAGAAGGAGTCCCCGGTGTGCACCCCCATGGCGTCCACGTTCTCGATGAAGCAGACCGTGATCATCTGGTTCTTGGCGTCGCGCACCACCTCCAGCTCCAGCTCCTCCCAGCCCAGGACCGACTCCTCCACCAGGATCTGGCCCACCATGCTGGCGGAGATGCCCCGGGCCGCGATGGTGCGCAGCTCCTCCAGGTTGTAAACCAGGCCGCCGCCCCAGCCGCCTAACGTGTAGGCCGGACGGATGACCACCGGGTAGCCCAGCTCGTCGGCGATTCTCTCCGCCTCCTCCACGCTGAGGGCGATTGCGCTCTGGGGCATTTCCAGGCCCAGACGGTTCATGGTCTCCTTGAAGGCCAGGCGGTCTTCGCCCCGCTCAATGGCGTCCACTTCCACCCCGATGACCTTGACGCCGTACTGCTCCAGGACCCCGGCGCGGGCCAGCTCCGAGGACAGGTTCAGCCCGGACTGGCCGCCCAGGTTGGGCAGCAGGGCGTCGGGCCGCTCCGCCTTGATGATCTCGGTCATGGTCGCCAGGTTCAGGGGCTCGATATAGGTGACGTCCGCCATGCCCGGGTCCGTCATGATGGTGGCGGGATTGGAGTTCACCAACACGATCTCGTAACCCAGCTGGCGCAGGGCCTTGCAGGCCTGGGTGCCGGAATAGTCGAATTCGCAGGCCTGGCCGATGACGATGGGGCCGGAGCCGATGATCATTACTTTCTTGAGGTCGCTGCGTCTGGGCATGCATGCTCCTTCACAGATTTTGGCCGGGGGAAAGGCAGGAATAAAAGACTACGTTTGGTCCTGAGGGATATTAGAAAAGTGGGGGGTTGGCTGTCAAGGCTTTTGCCGACAATTGTGCAAACAATCTTGTTAGGGCCACAAATGTGTGAAGCTCCTAATAAAAAATGACAGATTTGTAGGCATTGGAGGGCGGTAAGGGCCTGCGGCCCACAGGCCGGGTCCGGCGCGCCGTTCTGATGCTGCTACCGAAGTGAAGGCAGAGAATTTTTAGGGGAGGGGGCTAAGGGCAAA
>DASWLF010000431.1:0-5641 GCA_036396255.1 Desulfobaccales bacterium | reverse complement strand
CACCCTACATAACAAAGGGCGACCCGGCGGGTCGCCCTGCTTATGGGATTGGGATGTGGGGAAGGGGGACAGAGGTCCACAGGCGAGACGCCTGTGCCACTGCCCTTGGCCCCCTTTCCCGCAATAACCGCCCTTATGTATCTTTACCCCGCGGCGGCTTTGGGTTGGGCGGCCAGCCAGGCGGCCCGGGCTTCGGCCCGCACCGGGCTGGGGCCCAGTTTCAGGGTGCGTTCCACCATCTCCTTGGCGATGGCGGCGAATTTAGGGCCTTCCGAGGAGGACAGGTTGAACATCTCCACCCGCTCGGGCTCCAGGCCCATCTGGGCGAAGTCTTTTTTCACCTTGTTCACCCGCTTTTTCGCCCGGATGTTGCCCATTAGGTAATGGCATTCGCCCTCCAGGCAGCCGGCCACGAAGACCGCGTCGGCGCCGGCCTCAAAGGCCTTGAGCAGGTGGATGATGTCCACCCGGCCGGTGCAGGGCATCATGATGATCTTGATGTCCGGGGGGTATTGCAGACGCATCGAACCTGCCAGGTCCGCGGCGCTGTATGCTCAGTAACGGCAGCAGAAACCGATGATTTTGGGGGCGAATGCTTCTGTCATGGCTACTCCTTTCCTTAACCTGCGGCCAGGGCCGTTTCCTGGGCGATGACCTGGGCGTCGGTGAAGTGCTTCAAAGTGATGGCCTTGGCCGGGCATTCCGAGGGGCAGATGCCGCAGCCCTGGCACTTGGCCGGATCAATGTAGGCCGCGTCTATGGTGTAATCGATGACCGGCACGTTGAAGGGGCAGGTGCGCACGCAGGTGAGGCAGACGGCGCACTTGTCCGGGTCCACCACGGCCACGATGCCGCCCACCTCCACCTGGTCCTTGGCCAGGAAGGTGGCGGCCCGGCCCGCGGCGGCCTTGGCCTGGGCGATGGACTCGTCGATGGGCTTGGGATAATGGGTCAGGCCGGCCAGGAAGATGCCGTCGGAAGGCAGATCCACCGGGCGCAGCTTGGCGTGGGCCTCGTTGAGGAAGCCCTCGGCGTTTCTGGGCACCTTGAAGATCTCTCCCAGCTCCTCCACCGAGTTGGGCAGCACGGCGCTGGCCAGGGTCAGGACATCGGGGCGCAAAACCACCGGCCTCCCCAGGATGGGATCGGTGATGGTTAGCTGCAGGCCGCCGTCCCCGGTGGCCTCCACCTGGGGCTTGCCGGTGAGGTCGAAGCGGATGAAGATGACCCCCAGCTCCCGGGCCTCTTTGTAGAGCAGCTCTTTTTCGCCGTAGGTGCGCAGGTCCCGGTAGAGGACGAAGACGTCCATCTCGGGGTTGAGGCGCTTGAGCTCGATGGCCCCTTCCACCGAATGGGTGCAGCACAGGCGGCTGCAGTAGGGCCGCTGCGGCTCCCGGGAGCCGACGCACTGGATGAAAACGGCCTGCTTGGCGCCGGTTACTTTGGGGTCTTTGTCGGCCACCAACTTGTCGAACTCAAAGGCGGTATAGACGTTGGGGTGCTGGCCGTAGAGGTATTCTTCGGGCTTGAAGGCCTGGCCGCCGGTGGCCATGACGGTGACCCCGTGGTCGATCATCCGCTCGCCCTGCGGGGTCTTGATGGTGGTGTTGAAATTGCCGATGAAGCCGCTGGTGTCCTTGATTTCGGAGTTGAACAGGACCTCGATGTGGGGATGCGACTCCACTTTCTGGATGAGGCCTTGCAGGTAGCCCCGGTAGTCGTATCCCCGGGAGCTGGTCACCAGGTTCCAGGCCTGGCCGCCCAGCTTGTCGGTCTTTTCCACCAGGTAGGCCTGGAAGCCCATGTTGGCCATGGACCGGGCCGCTTCCATGCCGGCCACGCCGCCGCCGATGACCAGGGCGTTCTTGGACACCGGGAAGGCCTGTTTGTGCAGGGGTTCCAGCTGCACCACCCGGGCCACCGCGCCCCGCACCAGGTCCTTGGCCTTGGCCAGGGCCTTTTCCGGTTCGTGCATGTGCACCCAGGAGTCCTGGTCCCGGATGTTGGCCATCTCGAAGAGGTAGGGGTTGAGGCCCACCTCCTGGATGGTATCCTGGAACATGGCCATGTGGGTCCGGGGGGAACAGGAGGCCACCACCACCCGGTTTAACTGGTGCTCCTTGATGGCGTTGAGGATCTTGTCCTGGGTGTCGGCGGAGCAGGTGAACAGGTTCTGGTCGGAGAAGGCCACGCCGGGCAGGGTGGCGGCATATTCGGCCAGCTGGGGCACGTTGATGACCCCGCCGATGTTGATGCCGCAGTTGCAGACGAAGACGCCCACCCGGGGGGCCTGGCCGGCCACGTCGATCTCCGGCGGCAGCTGCCGCACTTTGATGGCGGTGCCCCGGGCCGGGGCCAGGAGCTCGCCGGCCGCAGCCGCCGCGGCCGAGGCCTCCATGACGGACTGGGGAATGTCTTTGGGGGCCTGGAAGACGCCGCAGACGTAAACCCCGGTCCGGTTGGTGTCCACCGGGGTGAAAGGCGACGTGGCGGCAAAGCGGGTTTCAGGCTTGACCTCCACGCCCATGGTCTTAGCCAGGTTGAGGGCGTCGGCGGAGGACTCCAGCCCCACGGAGAGCACCACCAGGTCGAACTCTTCCGTCTTCAGTTCGCCGCTTTCCGCCAGGTAGCGGATGGCCAGGCTATCGTTGCCCGACACCGGGTCGATGGTGTGCACCCGGGAGCGGACGAAGCGCACTCCGTGCTCCTCTTCGGCCCGCCAGTAATACTTCTCGAAATCCTTCCCATGGGTGCGCATGTCCATGTAGAAGATGGTGGCGTCCAGGGTGTATTCCTTGCAGTGCTCCTTGGCGATGATCGCCTGCTTGATGGCGTACATGCAGCAGACCGCGGAGCAGTAGCTGTTGTCGCAGTGGTGCAGGTCCCGGGAGCCCACGCACTGGAGCCAGGCTACTTTCTTGGGCTCGGCGTGGTCCGAGGGCCGGACCAGGTGCCCGGCGTAAGGCCCGGATGCTGACAGAATGCGCTCGAACTCCAGGGAGGTCACCACGTTGGGATAGTTGGCGTAATGATAGGCGTCGTATTTGGTGGGGTCGTAAACCTGGAAGCCCGGGGCCAGGATCACCGCGCCCACGTTGAGCTCCAGCTTTTCCGGCCCCTGGGCGTGGGCCACGGCCCCGGCCTGGCAGGAGATGGCGCACTGCATGCACTCGGAGCAGATGCCGCAGTTGATGCAGCGGGCCGCTTCCTCCACGGCCTCTTCTTCCCGGTAGCCCAGGTTGATTTCCTTGAAGCCCTTGATCCACTCCTCTACCGGGACGGTCTGCATCAGGGCCCGGTGCTTCTTTTCGATGTCGGCCCGAATGGGGGACCACTTGCCCTCTTCCTTGGGGATGGGGCGCAGCGGCTCTTCCCGGTTAGCCTTCAGATCCTGGCCGCTGAGATAGCGCTCGATGGACAGGGCCGCTTCCCGGCCCGCGGCCACCGCGGCGATGGCGATATAGGGCCCGGTCTCCACATCGCCGCCGGCAAAGACGCCCTCCCTGGAGGTGGCCTTGGTCATCGGGTCGGTCTCAATGAGGCCCCGGGGAGTGAGCTTGATGCCGTCGGCCGCGGTGATGAATTTCAGGTTGGTCTTTTGGCCGATGGCCATGATGACCACGTCGGCGTCCCGGCTGGTGGTTTGGTCCTCGAAGTAGGTGGGGGAGAAGCGGCCCTGTTCGTCAAAGACCCGCGCCACCGCCTTGAGCTCCAGGCCCTTGACCTGGCCGCCCTGGGCCTTGATCTCCTTGACGCCCCAGCGGGTGACGATCTCGATGCCTTCGTGCTCCGCCTCCTCCACTTCCCAGGGTGAAGCCGGCATCTCTTCCCGGGTCTCCAGGCAGATGAGGGTGACGTTGCCGCCCTGGCGCCGGGCGGTGCGGGCCACGTCCATGGCCACGTTGCCGCCGCCGATGACCAGCACCTTTTTGCCCTTGAAGGCAAACTTCTGGCCCGAGGCCGAGTCTTTCAGGTACTCCACGCCCCAGAGCACGCCGGGGGCGTCGGAGCCCGGCACCGGCAGCCGGATGGAATCCTGGGCCCCCACCCCGAGGAAGACCGCGTTGAAGCCGTCCCGGGTGAGCAGGTCGTTGATGGTGCGGTCGCCGCCGATGGGGGAGTTGCAGTGGATCTTCACTCCCAGGCGCTTGATGTAGTCCACTTCCCGGTCCAGGACTTCCCGGGGCAGGCGGTATTCGGGGATGCCGTAGCGCAGCCAGCCGCCGGTTTCCGGGGCGGCTTCAAAGATCACGGGCTTGATGCCCTTGAGGGCCAGGTGGAAGGCGCAGCTCAGGCCCGAAGGCCCGGCGCCCACAATGGCCACTTTCTCGCTTCTTGGGGGGATATCCGGCACCGGCAGGGCGTCCCAGTCCACCGCGTCGGCCACAAAGCGCTTCAGGTTGCAGATGGCGATGGGCTCGTCCACTTCCTGGCGGCGGCAGTCGCTCTCGCAGGGGTGGGGACAGATGCGGCCGATGGTGCCGGGCAGCGGCAGCCGGTCCATGATCAGGGCTAACGCTTCGGGATATTTGTGCTCCTTGATGAGCTGCACGTAGCCCTGGGCGCTCAAATTCGCCGGACAGGCCCGCACGCAGGGGGCCCGGTCCACCTTCTTGATGGCAAAGGTGGCGGGTATGGCCTGGGGGTAGAGACGGTAAATGGCCTTGCCTTCACCGAGACCCAGGTTGAAATCGTCGGGGACCCTGACCGGGCAGACTTCGGTGCAGGCGCCGCAACCGGTGCACTTGGCCGGGTCGATGTAGCGGGGCTCCCGGGCCACGGTGACCGTGAAGTTTCCCGGCTCGCCGGTGATCCCTTTCACTTCGGACAGGGGCAGAATGTCGATGTTGAGGTGGCGACCACACTCCACTAACTTGGGAGAGATGATGCACATGGAGCAGTCGTTGGTGGGGAAGGTCTTGTCCAGCTGGGCCATGACCCCGCCGATGGCTGACTTCTTTTCCACCAGATGTACGTAAAAACCGGCGTTAGCCAGGTCCAGGGCGGCCTGCACCCCGGCGATGCCGGCCCCCACCACCATTACCTTACCTACAGGATCTTTTTTTGCGGCTGCCATAAAAGCACCTTCCAATTTTCATGGAAATTATTTTGTTCAGGTCTTGTGAATATCCCCACTAGAAAATTTTAGAACAAAAATGCCCCACAAGTCAAGTAAGAATCAAGCCGGCAACCGGCGGGGCCGGCGTGAGGTTTTTCTCGAGCCCAGGCCTTGACCGGCCTTAAGAAATGCTTAAGTATATCTTATGGATAAACTTGGAGCAGTGAGGAAAAAAGTAACATCCGATTCACTGAGGGGACAAAATTTCCCATCCTTGGGCGTCGCCCACTTTGGTGCAGATCCTAAGAGCCAGGAGGTTGACGAGATGCAAGTCAAGATTCATCTTTCTATGGTGACCATGGTGGCTTCGATGTTGATTATATTGATAAGTGGATGTGCCTCCTCCCCGGGCGGATCACCCTCCTCCCAGGTCCAACCATCCGGGATCTTTGTCAAACAAGAGCCCATGACCAGCTATATGCGCAGCCAGGTGGGAACGCCCAACGAGTTGTCTCCGCTGGCGCCCGCGGCAGCGAGGAAAGTTCAGAAGGTCGGCAATCAGTGGACCTGCGAAATAAATGG
>DASWLF010000430.1:0-3069 GCA_036396255.1 Desulfobaccales bacterium | reverse complement strand
AAGTCATCGGCCCGCCCAAGGCCGTGGCCTTCGATGGCGCGGGCCAGCCCACCGCGGCGGCCCAGGGCTTCGCCAGGGCCCAGGGGGTGAAGGTCTCCGACCTCATCGAAGTGGACACCCCCCGGGGAGTCTATCTGGCGGTGAGCCGGCGCACCTTCGGCCGGCCCACCTTCGAGTGCCTGCGGGAGCTCCTGCCGGGGTTCATCCTAAGCTTATCTTTTCCCAAATCCATGCGCTGGGGGGCGCTCTCCCTGACTTTCGCCCGGCCCATCCACTGGATCCTGGCCCGCTTCGGCGGCGCGGTGGTGCCCTTTGACCTGGGCGACGTGGCCAGCGGCGGGGTGACTTACGGGCATCGCTTCCTGGCCCCGGAGGCCCGGGAAGTGGCCGATAGCGTGGCCTACGTCGCGGCCCTAAAGGAAGCCAAGGTCATCGTGGACCCCAAGGAACGAGGGGCCCTTCTGCAGGCGGCGCTGACCCAAGCCGCGGCCCAGGTGGGAGGCGAAGTGGTGCCCAACCCGGGGCTCCTGGAGGAGAACGCCTTTCTGGTGGAATATCCCTCGGTGGTCTGCGGCCACCTGGAAGAAAAGTTTTTGGAGCTCCCCGACGAAGTGCTCATCACTTCCATGCGGGAACACCAGCGCTACTTCTCCCTGCGGGGGCCAGACGGCCGCCTGATGCCCCACTTCCTGGCGGTGAACAACACCCTGGTCCGGAACCCGGATCTGGTGCGCCAGGGCCATGAGCGGGTGTTGCGGGCCCGTCTCAGCGACGCCATGTTCTTCTACCAGGAGGACCGCAAAACTCCGCTGGAAAACCGGGTGGAGGCCTTGAAAGGGGTGGTGTTCCATTCTCTCCTGGGCACCTCCTTTGAGAAGATGGAGCGCTTCCGGGACCTGGCCACCATCCTGGCCCGGATTCTGGCCCCGGAACTGGAAGGCATGGCGCGCCGGGCCGCCACCCTCTGCAAGGCCGACATCGTCACGGAAATGGTGGGGGAATTCCCCAGCCTCCAGGGGGTGATGGGCCGGATTTACGCCCAGCACTCCGGGGAGCCGCCCCCGGTGGCCGCGGCCATCTTTACGCATTACCTGCCCCGCCACGCTGACGACGACCTGCCCGATGACCTGGTGGGAGTCTTGGTGGGCCTGGCGGACCGCCTGGACACCATCTGCGGCTGTTTCGGGGTGAACCTCATCCCCACCGGCACCGCCGACCCCTACGGCCTGAGGCGCCACGCCCTGGCCATAATCCGCATCCTGCGGGCCCAGAAGCTCCATCTGGACCTGCCGCAAGTGGTCATGGCCGCTCTCGACCTCCTGCGGCAGAAAATCAGCCGCACCCCGGAAGAGACGGGCCTGGAAGTCCTGGACTTCTTCCAGACCCGGCTGCAGCATCTCCTCCTAAGCGAGGGTTTCGAGCACGAGACCGTGGCCGCGGTGCTGGCCGCGGGCTCGCCGGATTTGGTGGCTGCCGCCCACAAGGTGAAGGCCCTGGAAGAGGTCCGCCAGAGTCCGGAGTTTCCGGCCCTGGCGGTGGCCTTCAAGCGGGTGATCAACATCTCCCGGGACGCCGAAGCCGGGGAAGTGAGCGAGCTGCTCTTCGAGCACCCGGAAGAGAAGCTGCTGCTGGACGCCACCGGCCTGATGGAGTTGGAGGTGGCCGCGGCCCTGGAGAGGCGGGATTATTCCGTGGTGTGCCGGGCCCTGGCCAATTTGCGCGGGCCGGTGGACGCCTACTTCGACAAAGTGCTGGTGATGGCCGAAGACGAGCGTCTGCGCCGCAACCGTTTGTCGCTGCTCTCCCGCATCAGCCAAACCTTTTTGCAGATGGCTGATTTTTCCCGCATCACCACGCAGTAATCATGCGCCGCTGGTTTCGCCGCCCAAAAAAGAATGGGGTAACGTCCCTGGAGGAGCGGGAAGCTCCTCCGGGGGACGAAACCGCAGCCGGTCCCGAGGCCCAGGTAGAGGCCTCCGGGGTCCCGACCGCCGGAGCCGCCCCGCCGGAGCCGCCATCCCCGGAAGAGTTGCCGCCGGAGCCGGCGCCGGAAGCCTCCGAAGTTTCGGAAGCCGCGGCGGCCACCGCTCCCGAACCCGATCGCAAGGGCCTGCTGCGGCGCTTTAAGGAACGGCTGAGCCGGACCCGGGACACCCTGGCCGGCGGCCTGGACCGCCTCTTTGCCGGGCGCCAGGAAGTGGACGCCGCCCTCCTGGAGGAACTTGAGGAATTATTGATTACCGCGGATCTGGGAGTAGAGACCACCCTGTCCCTGATCCGGGCCTTGCAGGAAAAATTGCGGCGCCGGGAGTTGGGCGAGGTGGCGCGGCTGAAGCAGGTCCTCAAGACCGAGATGGTGGCCCTGCTGCAGTGCCCCCCGCCCCGGGAAATAACTGCCCGCCCCTGGGTGGTGCTGCTGGTGGGGGTCAACGGCGTGGGGAAAACCACCACCATCGCCAAGCTGGCCTACCAGGACCGCCGCCGGGGCTTGTCTCCCTTGCTGGTGGCCGCAGACACCTTCCGGGCCGCGGCCACGGAGCAGCTGGAAATCTGGGGCGAGCGGGTGGGGGCCCCGGTCATCAAGCAAAAAAGCGGCGCCGACCCCGCGGCGGTGGTCTTCGACGGTCTGAGCGCCGCCCGGGCCCGGGGGGCGGACCTGGTCTACATCGACACCGCGGGACGCCTGCATACCAAGGTAAACCTGATGGAGGAGCTGAAAAAGATCCACCGCACCGCGGCCAAAAAGATGCCCGGGGCGCCCCATGAAGTCCTGCTCGTCCTGGACGCCACCACCGGGCAGAACGCCTTGAGCCAGGCCCGGCTGTTCCATGAAGCGGTGGAGGTGACCGGCATCATTCTCACCAAAATGGACGGCACCGCCAAGGGGGGCGTGGCCCTGGCCGTGGCCCATGAGACCGGCATCCCCCTCCGCTACCTGGGGGTGGGGGAAGCCATGGATGATTTGCGCCCCTTCGAGGCCGAGGCCTTCGTGGAGGCGATCCTGGGGTGACGGCGGCGGCGGATGCCCGGCACCCTAAAGGTCTACCATCTGGCGGAAGGAAGGAACCC
>DASWLF010000429.1:0-4000 GCA_036396255.1 Desulfobaccales bacterium | reverse complement strand
GCCCGCATAGACTCTCTCCTCATTGAGCCAGCCGCCCTCCGCCGGGAAGATGACCTCCGTCAGCCATTTTTTCAGGGGCAGATCGTCGCCCAGGCCCCGGAACCAGACCATGGGGGCGTGGGTATGGGTGTTAACCAGCCCGGGCAGCATTAAAGCCCCCTGGAGGTCCAGCCGGTCCCGGGCCGGGGGAAGATCCCGGGGGTTGGCGGCCTGACCCACCGCGGCAATCTTGGGTCCCCGGATGGTCACATAGGCGGCCTCCCGAGGCGGCGCCCCAGGTTCCAGGGTGAGGAGCAAGGCATTGTATATCAGGAGATCTGCGGTCATAAGCCGGGCCTGGTGGCAAAAAAACAGGTCTGGCGGCGCCGGGCCGGCAACGGTCTCAAGGGGTTATCCGGCAGGAAAAGGTGAGGGACGGGTCTTCCCGGTATTTTTCTTTGATGGCCGTGATCACGTCGTGGATGGAAAAGAAGGCCGCCACCACCTCCGGGTCGAACTGGCGCCCTGACTGCTCCCGGATCAGGTTCAGGGCCTCGTCCTCGGGAAAGGGCTCTTTGTAGACCCGCTTGGAGATCAGGGCGTCGTAGACGTCGGCCAGGGCCACGATGCGGGCGGCCAGGGGAATCTCCTCGCCCTTTTTGCCCGGGCCCAAGGCCGCGTGATCCTGAGAAATATCACCAATTTTGCCGGGGTAGCCGCTGCCGTCCCACCTTTCGTGGTGGTTCAGGGCGATTTTCTCGGAAATGACGTCCAGGTCGGAGCCGGCATTGGCAAACAGCCGGGCGCCGTAAATGGTGTGGTACTGCATGATGGTGAACTCGTCACGGTCCAGCCCCCCGGGCTTCTTCAGGATCGCATCGGAAATGGCGATTTTCCCCAGGTCATGCAGCATGGCGGCAATTCTGATCAAATCCCGGGTTTTCTTGATTTCCGCCTGGGGGATCCCATGGTCCAGGGCCCATTGATGATAGATCTCGGCGGAATAGGCGCCCACCCGGTTGGCATGGGCCCCGGTTTCCTGAGGATCACGCAGCTCGCACATCTTGATCATGCGCAGAATAACTTCCCGGGTCAACAGGGCCCGTTCCACCGCAGCGGCGGCGTTGTTGGCAAAATGGTTCAGGACCAGCTGATCCCGGTCGGTAAAAGGAATTATGGCCCCATCGCCGCTCAGGGCGTTAATAATTTCCAGAACCCCCACAGTCTTGTCCCGGCTGGTCTTGAGCGGCACCGCCAGCAGGGAGGTGGTGCGATAGCCCGAGATGTCATCGAAGTAGTGGTTAAAGGTAAAGGGCATGTTCCAGGGAATATCGTAAACATCGTCAATGATGATGGCCTTGCCGGTGCAGGCCACATATCCGGAAATGGACTTGTTGTTGAGCTCCAGGGTATGGCTGGTGTAAAGGTATTTGCTTCTCGTGGTGCTGAACAAGGTGTCGTTATGAAGGTAGCTGAAATTCAAGACATTATTCTCAATTAAATAGATGGAGCCGGCGTCCGCATTGATGAGCCGCCGGGCCTGCAACAAGACCGTGTCCAAAAGGGCGTCCAGGTCCTTGATGTGATATAATTCCTCCATGATACTCAGCAGCTTGCTGCTGGTATCGGGATGGTCGTTAGTGTCCATGCTGGCGGATTCCTCTTAAAACTGCGGGATTCTTCCCTCTCATTTATCCCCTGACCAAAGCCTCTACCACAAATAAGGAATAAATGCCAGTGGGGGTGAGGCGGGATTCTTCCGGTGGCGGTTACTCCCGGGTGATATCCACCGGGGCGCCGGTTTGCTCCTCCACCGCCTGGAGAAACCGGTACCAGTGGATGCGGCCGGCCAGGTCCTTGCCCTGCAGGCGTTTCAGGGCATACTTAAGCATATCCGGGATCTTGTGATAGATGTCTTCGTGCACCTCCACAAAGATGCGCCCTTTGAGGAAGCCGAACTTCACCGGTTCGTAGATGAGCTCCACGGGGGTGCCCACGGGGGTAAGGTCAAACATTTCCTCAATGTCCTCGGGATAATGCCGGATGCAGCCGTGGCTCACCAGGCGGCCCACCCCCATGGGGGCGTGGGTGCCGTGCAAGCCGTAGTGGGACAGGCCCAGCCAGCGGCTGCCCACGGGGTTTTCATCGCTGTGGGGCATGAAGGACATGCCGTATTTCGCCTGTAGGCCCTTGGGGATGCGCCAACCCGGGTTGACCGATTTGCTCTGCACCCGGAAGCGCTGGCCGATGGGAGTCTTGTAGTCCAGCACCCCGATGCCGATGGGATAGGTGCGCACTTCGTGTTTTTCCGGAAAGAAGCGGTAGCCCCGCAACTCCGCCACGTTGAGCAGGTAGCCGGGATATGATGATCTTTCAGGAATGATCCACTGGGTGGGGATGACGATGTCGGTCTCCCAGGGGAGATAGAAGTGGTCCAGGGCGCGCTGGAAGCGGGCCAACTCCCAGAAGCCCAGGTCATATTGCCGGGCGATCTGGTACAGGTTTTCGTAGCGCACCAGATGGTGCGTCTGGGGTTCGCCCACCACCGTCACCGCTTCCGGGTCCACTCCCGGGCCCTGGGGCAGTTGATAGCGGAAAGGCCCGGCCCCCCAGGTGGGGCCCCCCGCGCCCCAAAGCCAGATTAGCAGGAAGACCCCGACAACCTTTGGCAGTATTGACATGGAGGTAATTTTATCTGAAAAGGAGGATTAGAGAAAGATTGAAGGGCAAAAAGTTTAAAGCCCAAGGAATAAGGTATGATAATAATTATAATTTTTTACCTGGCACTTTGGTCTTTTTCCCAGGGGCGGTTCGGAGGTATGCTATAATGACAAGATTGGATCAGCATGATACTTGACGCCCATACTCACATCTTCCCGGAGGAAGTCTGCCGCCGGCGGGAGGATTTTTTCGCCGACGAGCCCGCGTTCCGCCTGCTCTACGAGAACCCCAAGGCCTCTCTGGTGGGCCCCGAGGAACTGATCCAGGCCATGGGTGAGCAAGGAGTGGAGGCCTCCGTAGCCTTAGGTTTCCCCTGGCGGCAGGAACGTCACTGGCGCCGCCATAATGAAGTGATCCTGGAGGCCATGCGCCGCTTTCCGCGCCGGATCATCGGTTTCTGTGCGGTCCATCCCCTCTACCCCGGGGCTATCCGGGAGGTGGAACGCTGCCTGGAGGCGGGCGCCCGGGGGGTGGGGGAACTGGCCTTTTACCTGCAAGACCGCGGGCAGAACCTGACCGCGATCTTGGCCCCCGTCGCCGAACTGTGCCATCACTATGGAGTCCCGCTGCTCCTGCACGCCACCGACCGGGTAGGACCCCATTACTCCGGCAGGTCTTTAACTCCCTTGGCGGCAATTTACCAGGCCGTCAAGGCCTTCCCGGAAACCACCTGGATTTTGGCCCACTGGGGCGGCCGCCTGCCCTTTTACGGGCTGCTGAAAAAAGAGGCCCCGGAGACTTACCGCCACGTTTATTTCGATACCGCGGCCTCCCCTTACATCTACCGCCCGGTGATTTACCGGTTGGTGGCGGAGATGGTGGGCCCGGAAAAGGTCCTCTTCGGCAGCGACTATCCCTTGCTTCCTCCCAGTCGGTACGTGAAGGAGATGGAGGAGGCGGGCCTGCCGGAAGAATGGCGGGAAATGATCCTGGGGAAAAACCTGGCGCGGCTGCTGGGCTGGTGACTTTATTTAGCTGTCAGCGGTCAGCTTTCAGCTTCCAGCTAACAGCTTTTAAATAGAGCATCATTAATCTATGTGCTTAATATCGCAACTTCGTCAGAATTACGCATATTAGCAAGGTAGTCTATATATTGCGTAAATCGTAAAACGATATGAAAAGTTCACTAAATGAAAGATTCAAGGCATTTATCTCTCAATTGCCATTAGCTGAGGTAATTGACGATCTCGACCTGCCCGCTGAATTTAATGAGAAAAGACGGGCAGATTTCCTGATAGAGAATCGCAAGGCAATAATTGAACTCAAATCATTGGAGTCGGACCAGGAGCCTAAAATACAT
>DASWLF010000428.1:0-5185 GCA_036396255.1 Desulfobaccales bacterium | reverse complement strand
GGTAATGCCATAGCAAAAACTCAATATATTTCCGCAAATCAGCCGATTTCATGCCTTCAAAAAAGGTCAGATCCATGCTCCCTTCCTTTCCACCGGGCAGCCAACGTTTGGGGTTGGGAGAATTTTAGATGATAAGGGTGGCAGAAAGCAAGGACGCAGGGGAAGAATGCTTAAGAAGTCTTCAGGCCAAAGAGTTCAGATGTGGGTTTGCGGTATGCTGAATTTCCAGGATTTTGACCAGTTGCTGGTCATGGCAGAAACTTGCTATTCTATTTCACGACACCTCGCGCTTAGCCCGTAATTTTTCATCCTCGCCCGGTTGGGGGCCGCCAGCAACTTCGATTCTCACGATGTTTCCCTGTTTTGCAAATCTTCTCTCCAGCCCGCATGTCCCACAGTACCATAGTGGTGCCCCTTCTAAAACCAACTGGACCTGATGAAGCGAGCCTTCTCTAAATAAGTTCCACTGAGGCTGCAAGTCGGGTCTGATTCTGGCAACCAATGTTCAAGGATGCCCTTCCTCTGGGGAATAATTTTTTTCCACCAAATAAAAATCTGTTTCTTAACCACCGAGAACCTAAGCCCTATTATCAACGACCGCAATACTCAGATTGACTCCCCTTCCCGGCTCACATAGAATTAGGTATGCGACGTGGTTGGACCTTGGCGTTCCTGCTGCTGGCGGCCGCATTTTGGGCGGCCTGGCAGGCAGGAGGGGCGGCCGCCGAAGTTTCCAGGGGGACTCCTTCCGGCTCTAATCCTCCCCCGCCGCAGCTAGTGGAGGCCGCCCGGGCCCCCCAAGCGGCCGGGATCATGCGGCAGGTGGCCCTTACCTATGCACCGCAGATGTCGGTGAATGACCGGGAGCGGGATCTGCTCCAGAAGGCCGCCCTGGCCCGGCGCCTCCTGGACGTGAACCGGCTGGTGGAGCTGCGCCGCCAGACCTTGGCCCTGCTGCCGTCGGGCCGGGAAGTCTCCTGGGAGGACCTGCGGCGCCGGAGGTTCCCCCGGGGCGACCAGGTGGGGGTTACTTTGCGCGTCCCGGTGTGGGTGCCGTCCCGGGGCCAGAAACTCACCACCTATTGCGGCTTTGAAAAGAAGTGGCAGACCGTGGCCCTCACCACCCCCCGGCCCTCGGGGTTTGTGTGGCACGTGGCCACCATGGCGGAAGTCAACGACAAGGCCCGCTACCGCCCGGAGTGGATGGAGCTCGAAGTAAGCAGCAAATTCGCCCCCCTGGCGGCCCTGCTGCTGGAGTACATCTTCCGGGAAGGATATTACGACGCCTCCCGGCGGGTGCCGCTCTTGGTGGTGCGAGGCGGGGAGGACACCTTTGCGGTGCGGGCCGGCTCCGGCCCCGCGGCCGCGGAGTGCCTCAGTTTTCCCGACGAGGAGGGCAGTTCCCTAACGGCCACCGTGGCGCTGTGCCGCTTCCAGGACCTGTCGGAAATCTACCACGGCCACCACTCCAGGACCTCCAACCACCGGCTGGGGCTCGCTCTGGACCTCAACGACTATAACTTCAAAGGGGTGCTGGACGGGCCTCCCAACCCCATCAGCCGGGCCACGCGTCAGTACAACCGGGACGCCATGCACAAACTCGACTCCCGCCAGATGCCGGCCTGGGTCTACCGGGCCGCCAAATGGCTGGGCCTGCGCCTGCCCCAGGAATGGATCTACTTCGGCTACCACACCGACTGGGAGCACCTGGATGTGGGCACGAAGTGAGGGGGGGGCGAGTTTTGAGTTTTTGGTTTTGAGTTTTGAGTTTTGAGTTTCAATTTTTAGTTTTGATTTTTGAGTTTTTGAGTTTTTGGTTTTTGGTTTTTGGAGAAGCGGCGGCCGAGACGGCCGCCCTACGAAAAGCCTTTAAATGATAGGGCGGGCGTCCCCGCGTGGGGCGGGCGTCCCCGCCCGCCATCCTTAAATTTTTGGTAGCCGCAGATCATAGGGCGGCCCCTGGCCGCCATTATGCGGCGTGCGCGGCACGCCCTATAACTGTTTTTTATTGTTGGTAAGGTTTCTTGATTTTGCTTTTTCAAGACATCATCCACGATTGATTTTTGGTAGCCGCAGGCCCTAACAAAAAACCTGCGCCGGCACAGGCTGGAAAGCCTGTGCCACCGGGGTTTTTAATGTAGGGCGGGCACTGCCCGCCATTAATGGGAAACGATTGATCTTTGTCGGGCAGTGCCCGCCCTACACATTGACAACTATAAGGAACCCAAAATGGTTGGCGGAGGCTAAACGACTATGACCCGATTCGGGCCATCCCCAACAATGAAAGCCTCTGTAGGGGCGGGTTTAAAACCCGCCCCTACACCCTGACTTTCACGTTAAAGCCTGTGGCTTCATTTCTTAGCGGGTAACTTTGTAACCGAAAACAGAAAACCGAAAACGGAAAACCTACCTAAATGCTCCAGGAATTTATTCAATCCCTGAAAGAAGCCGCGGAGTACCGCGACATTCTCAGCCATTACCATTTTCTGCCGGAAAAAAAGGGGGAGTACGAGGCCGGGGACGCGGGGCTGTCTCAGCAAGTGGTGGAGGCCTTGGGGCGCCTGGGGATTCTCCGCCTCTACCGGCACCAGGCCCAGGCCCTGGCCGCCATCCGGGCGGGCAAAAATATCCTGGTGGCCACCCCCACCGCCAGCGGCAAGACCATGATCTACAATCTGCCGGTGCTGGAGTCCCTGCTGGCCGACCCGGGGGGCCACGCCCTCTATCTCTTCCCATTGAAGGCTCTGGAGCAGGACCAGCTCAAGGCCCTGAAAGAATTGGACGCGGCCCTCCCCTCCCCTTTTCTTCATGCCGCCATCTATGACGGCGACACGCCGCCGGCCCAGCGCCAGGCCCTGCGCGCCCGGCCGCCCCACGTCCTCATCAGCAACCCGGATATGCTGCATATGGGCCTGTTGCCGTACCACGCTTCCTGGTCGTCGTTTTTCGGGCGCCTCAAGTTCGTGATTATAGACGAAGTGCACACCTACCGGGGCATCATGGGGAGCCACATGGCCCAGGTGCTGCGCCGCCTCAGGCGCATCTGCGCCCATTACGGGTCCAGCCCCCAGTTCCTGCTGTCGTCGGCCACCATCGCCCAACCAGATGATTTTATTAAGAAATTAACGGCGGTTGAGGTGGAAATTATCACGGAGAGCGGCGCCCCCCAGTCCGGGCGGCACTTTCTCTTCCTCAACCCGCCGGCCGGGGCCCCGGCCACCGCGGCCCAGATCTTTGCCCGGGCCATCCGCCAGGGACTCAGCACCATTTGCTTCACCCAGGCCCGCAAGCTCACGGAACTGATTCACCTGTGGTCCCAGCGCCTGGCGCCGGAGCTGCGGCGCTACATCAGCTCCTACCGGGCCGGGTTTCTGCCGGAGGAGCGCCGGGAGATCGAGGGGGCCCTGGCCAGCGGCAAGATGCGGGGGGTGATTTCCACCAGCGCCCTGGAGATGGGCATCGACATCGGCGGCCTGGACGTCTGCATCCTGGTGGGCTACCCCGGCACCATGGTGACCACCTGGCAGCGGGCCGGCCGGGTGGGGCGCCAGGGCCGGGACTCCCTCATCGTCCTGGTGGCCCAGGCCGACGCCCTGGACCAGTACTTCATCAAGTACCCGGACCAGTTCTTCGGGCGGCCTCTGGAGACCGCGGTGGTGGACCCGGACAACCCCTTCGTGGTGAAGGCGCATCTCCCCTGCGCCGCCCAGGAATTGCCCCTCAGCGTTGCGGGCGAACGGTTTTTCGACCTCAAGGCCCACGAGCCGGTGCTGACGGCGCTGGCCCGGGAGCGCCAGCTGCTCCATTCCGCCGCCGGGGACGCCTGGTTCGCCCGGGCCCGTTTTCCCCAGAAAGAGGTGAACATCCGGGGCATCGGCGAGAGCTTCCCCATCTTCCAGGTGGGCAAGAAGCGCCCCCTGGGGTCCATCGACGGCCACCGGGCCCTCCGGGAGTGCCACCCGGGAGCGGTTTACCTGCACAAGGCCCGGACCTGGGTGGTGGAGAACCTGGATCTGGCCCGGCGCAACGTCTGGGTCAATCCCATTGAACCCAACTACTTCACCCGGATTCAGACGGACAAGGAAACGGAGATCCTGGAGGTGCTGGAGTCCAGCCAGGTGGCCTCTTTCAAGGCCTGCATGGGCCGCCTCAAGGTGACGGAACATATTTTGGCTTATGAGAAGCGGCGCCTGCCGGGACAGGAACTGTTGGGTCAGGTGGCCCTGGAGCTGCCGCCCCAGATTTTTGAAACCGTGGGCATGTGGCTGGAAATCCCCGATGCGGTGAAGAACGCGGTGTACGCCGCCGGGGGCCACTTCATGGGGGGCATCCACGCCCTGGAGCACGTGCTCATCAGCATGTTTCCGCTGTTTGCCCTGGCGGACCGCTACGACATCGGGGGCATCTCCCACCCGGCCCACCCCCAGGTGGGGAAGGCCGCCATCTTCATCTACGACGGCTATCCCGGCGGGGTGGGGTTGTCGGCCCGGGCTTACGAAATCCTGGAAGACTTGCTGAGGCGGTCCCAGGAGCTCACCGCCGCCTGCCCCTGCGAGGACGGCTGCCCCTCCTGCATCCATTCGCCCAAATGCGGCTCGGGCAACAAGCCCCTGGACAAGGACGCGGCCCTGAAAATCGCGGCCCTGCTGCTGGGGATGGAAGAGGAGGCCCCGCCCGAGACCCTGGTGGTCCAGGAGCCGGCCCCCCCTCCCCTGCCGGCGGTTGAGCCCGGGGCGGTGGCCTGGTTTAGCCGCCGCAAGTTGGGATTTCTGGACCTGGAGACCTGCTGTTCCGCCGCGGACGTGGGCGGATGGGGCCAGTGCCACCGCATGGGCGTCTCCTTGGCGGTGCTGCACGAAACCTGCCCGGAGGTCGTCGCCGCCTACCGGGAAGCCGACCTGGACCGCCTGTGCCGCCGATTGCAGGAACTGGACCTGGTCATCGGTTTTAACCTGAAGCGCTTCGACTACCAGGTGTTGCAGCCCTATACCGCCATCCGGCTCTCAGAGTTGCCCACCCTGGACATCCTGGAGGAGGTGCACAATTTCCTGGGGCACCGCCTCTCCCTGGGCCATCTGGCGGAACGGACCCTGGGGGAAAGCAAGACCGGCGACGGCCTGCTGGCCCTGGAGCTCTACGCCGCGGGCAAGTGGGAGGAACTGGAATCCTACTGCCGCCAGGACGT
>DASWLF010000427.1:0-1975 GCA_036396255.1 Desulfobaccales bacterium | reverse complement strand
TGCTTTTACCGGCCTCCAGTGGTTGGCTTAACCCTGACCGCAACCACCAACGAGGATTACTCTTCTGGACCCGGTTCCATTAGAGATGGATTAAGATGCATACCTTTTCCCGGGAGATTAAAGAAGTCTTAGACCAAATCTTTGGTTGGCTTACCCTCATCATATTGAGCCCCTGTTTCTGGCTGCTGGCCGGCCTGGTCCGGCTGGAAACCCCCGGCCCGGCATTTTTTCGCCAGGAGCGCATCGGCAAGAACGGACGTCCCTTTACTGCCTACAAGTTCCGTTCCATGGTAGACAAAGCCACCTCCATGGGTCTGGGCTTGAATGTGGCGGTGAATGACTCCCGCATCACCAGGGTGGGAACGTTCCTGCGCCGCACCAGCCTGGATGAGTTGCCCCAGCTTTTCAATGTCCTCAAAGGAGAAATGAGCCTGGTGGGTCCCCGGCCTACCCTGGCCTTACAGGTCGCCCGTTATGATGAGGTGCAGCGCCGCCGTCTCCTGGTAAAGCCGGGAATCACCGGCTGGGCTCAAATAAACGGCCGTAATGCCATTCCCTGGGAAGATCGCATCAAACTGGACGTCTGGTATGTGGAAAACTGGTCTTTAACGCTGGATTTTTACATTATGTTGCGCACCATCAAGACTTGGGTGCGACAAGAGGGCCTGTACGGACCTATGGGTATAAATTACGATTTTAATCCCGGGGCCGCCACCGCCACCAGGGCAGACTCTAATTAAAAATATTTCTCCCGAGACAGAGACGTAAAATCGATGATCCCCATTGTCCAGCCCACCCTGCACGATTTTGAGGCCGTAATTGCAGAGTTTCGCCAGGCCTGGGAAAGCGGCCAGATTACCACTGGCGTTTTTACTCGCCGCTTTGAAGCCGCAGTGGCAGAGAAACTGCAAGTCCCCCATGCCGTTATGGTGCAATCCTGCACCGCCGGCATGATGCTGGTCTTGAGGGCCCTGGAACTGAAGGGAGAGGTCATCCTGCCGGCGTTTACCTGGACCTCCACGGCCCACGCGGTGGTGTGGAACGGGCTTACCCCGGTTTTTGCGGATATCACCCCAGGTTCTTATACCCTGGACCCGCAGGCCGTGGCCCAGGCAGTCAGCACCCGCACCGCGGCCATCATGCCGGTCAATGTGTTTGGCTGCCCGCCGGACTACGAGGATTTTGCCCAAATAGCCCAGGATAACCGGGTGCCCCTGGTTTACGATTCGGCCCAGGGATTGGGTTCCAGGTTTAAAGGCAAAGACGGGGCCTGGCATTATTCCGGGCGTTTCGGGGCGGCGGAGGTCTTTTCCATGAGCCCCACCAAGGTGGTGAGCGCCATCGAAGGCGGTCTTATTACCCTCCATGACGCTGAACTGGCGGGCAAATTGCGCCAGATGCGGGACTACGGCAAGACCCCGGATGGCGAGGACATTGCCTGGCTGGGGCTGTCGGCCCGGATTCCGGAAATCAACGCCATCGTCGCCCGTTACAACTTCTTGCAGATGGATAACCTGACGGCCCGCCGGCGGCATCTCATGGCTGCATACAGAGAATCCTTGGGCAGGCTGTCGGGGGTGAGGTACCAGGAGACTCCGTCCAACTGTGAATCGTCGGGCAACTATTTTACCCTGTTTATTGGCGCCGGGGCCAGGGCCTCCCGGGATGAGGCTTACGAATACCTGAAAAAAAGGGGGATCCAGGCCAAAAAGTATTTTTATCCGGCCCTGCATTTGCAGAAGGTGCATCAGGAGGCCGGACGCCCCTACCGGGGGAAGCTGCCGGTGACCGAGGCCGCGGCGGCCGGAGGGTTGGCTTTACCCCTTTATAGCCATTTGACTGAAGAGGTTATCCAGCAAGTATCTTCCGTAGTGAAGAAGATCCTGGAATGAGCCAATATCCATATTTTGAAGTGCTTTCTTACCAAGACCCCGGGGAAAGGGAGAAATGGAGAGCTGTTTGTCAAAGTTTTAAG
>DASWLF010000426.1:0-4398 GCA_036396255.1 Desulfobaccales bacterium | reverse complement strand
TTTCTCAGAAAACGGTGCCGGTCTTTGACGAACTTCACGACCCTCCGGTCACAACGAACCATCATGGCCTAAAGAGTACAGCGAAGTATGAAAATCTAAGGGAGGCGGGCACGGAGGCCCGCCCCACCATAAATAATATTTAGTAGGGCGGCCGTCCCCTGCCGCCTCCGAGTCGTCATGGCAACAAGGTATTTTCAGAGAAAGGATGGAAATGAGGAACCGCCGCGGTCGGCGGTTTCCGAAAAATCTATGGTGGGCCGTACCCACCCCAAACTTGGGGTCGCTTCGCCAATCCGTGCTCTTTGCGGAAAGGTGCAGGCTGACCGCTGATTGCTGATTTTATTAAAACCATGAGCCCTTCGTCTTCCCGTCTGCCGGCTGGGGCCGCCGCGGCCCTGGTGCTGATTTTTGCCCTGGCGCTCTGCTTCCGCCTCTCCGACCTGGCAGGCCGGGACCTGTGGACCGACGAGGCCTGGGTGGCCCTGGCGGCCCTGCAAACGACGCCCGCCGCGGCCCTGGCCGCGGGGCAGTCCACCCCGCCCCTGTACCTGCTGAGCGTCTGGGCCGTGGTCCGGGTCCTGGGCGGCAGCGAGGCGGCGGTGCGCGCCGTGTCTTTCCTGCTGGGGGTGGGGACCCTGTTCCTCATCTGGCGCCTGGCCCGGTCCCTGGTCCCCCTTACGTCCTCCCTGCTGGCCCTGACCGCGGTGGCCTGCTCCCCGGTGATGGTCTACTACGCCAAGGAATTGAAGCAGTACAGCGGCGACGCCTTCTTTGCGGTGCTGATCTTCTACCTGGCGGAGAGGGTCCGGACCCGGCGGGGGCAGCGCGGCTGGGCCGCCCTGACAATGGCCGGCGTCCTGGGCCTGGGTTTCTCCCATCCCCTGGTCTTCACCCTGCCGGTGGCCGCCGCGGTGCTGTGGGGCACCCTGCCGTCCCGGCGGCCCCGGGTGGCCCTCTTGGGGGCCGTCTGGGCCCTGGCCTTCGCCGTTTACTATCTCCTGTTCTTCCGGCTGGAGGTGGACCCCAAACTGGTGACCTACTGGGTCGAGGTGGCGGCCTTCCCCGACTTCACCGGGGTCAAGCCCCTCATCATCTGGCTGGGACAGGCCCTTTACGGATATTTCTGGTATTTTCTGGGGGAGTGGGGGATCTATTGGGGTCCGCCCCTGCTGGCGGCCGGCGTCCTGGCCCTGCTGGACCAGCGCCGGGGCCGGGTCCTGGTTTATCTTCTGGGGCCCCTCCTCCTGGCCCTGGGCGCCGCCGCCCTGCACCGCTACCCCTTCATGGCCCGCAGCGGCGGCAACCGCTTGATGCTCTTCAGCGCGCCTTTGCTCTACCTGGTGGTGGCCGCCGGCGCCGGGGCGGTTCTGGCCTGGCTGTGGCATAAGCGCCAGCGCTGGCTGGCCCTGGCCCTGAGCGCGGTGCTCCTGGCGGCGTTGCACCCGGTGGCAAACTTCCGGGAAAACCTGCACCCCAGCAACAACCGGGAAGAGATCCAGCCTCTGGTGGAGCATCTAAAGAGCCAGCTTCAGCCCGGGGACCTGGTTTACGTCTACTATTTCGCCATCCAACCCTTCAACTACTATTACCACGGGCCGGCGCCGCCGCTCTACCTGGGCAAGTCTTGCGTGGAAACGGACCTGACGGCGGCCGCCACCGACCCGGCCCCGCGGCGCATCTGGCTCATCGCCTCTCATATTCCCGACCTGGAGCACATGCGTGGCTTTGCCGCCCGCCTGCTGGGCCCTGGGTGGCAGGAAACCGCCTGCTCCACCCGGGAGGGGGCCGTGCTGTTCCGCTTCGAACCGCGGGCCCCAAACGTGGCCGCTAAGCCCGCGAACCTGCCAGAGCCTGCTCAATCCGGCGCTCCAGCTCAGTCACCCGATAAGGCTTATTGATGAGGCCCACGGCGCCGCCTTTTTTGAGGCGGGCCGCTTCCTTAGGCGCCAGGAAACCCGAGGCCACCAGCACCCGCACTCCCGGGTCCCGGGCCTTGAACTCCTGGAGCACCTGATAGCCGTCCTGGCCCGGCAGATAATAATCCAGGATTACCAGGTCGGCGCCTCCCAGCTCCTGATAGGTGGCCAGGGCCTCGGCCCCATCCCCCGCCGCCGCCACCCGGTACCCCAGATGTTCCAGAAGCTCCTGCCCCAGGGACCGGATCAGGGGATCATCTTCCACCAACAAAATGGTCCGGGGCAGCTTCCTGGTCATGATGGCATAATTTTGAGTTTCGAGTTTCGAGTTTCGAGTTTTGAGTTTTGAGTTTTGAGTTTCTACGGGCTATTTCAAAACCCCCAATGCGGCATGCAAGGTCATTCTGAGCGAAGCGAAGAATCTCGTATTTTTAACCACTTGAGATGCTTAACCCGGTTCATGATGACATAAAAAACCGGGCCTTGAAATAGCGAGACCTCTGCAAAAGTATCGCAATCAATATTCCCGCGGGTGGAAGGCGTTGCCCCCCTCACCCCAGCCCTCTCCCCCCGTAAACGGGGGGAGAGGGAGAAAAGTTGCGGCCAATCATGTCCCAACAAACAGTGCGGGGTCGCAAGAGCACAGACAGTCACCGCTTTGGCGTAAACCAGTAAATTTCTACCCGACACTACTGCCCTGCCCCCCTTTAAGAAAGGGGGGAAATTAAAGCTAACTTCTTGATAAATCATGGAAACCCATCTTAAGTCCCCCTTTCCTAAAGGGGGATTTAGCGGGATTATTAACGCCTCCCTATTTCGATTAAGCCTTTTTCACAGGTCTCATAGCTTCTGGTATTATATTTCGGCATCCTCCTTAATTTGGTTAAACTCCCCCACCCGGACCCGCAGGTCCCGGATCTTTCCCGGCCCCAGGACCCGGTCAAGTTCTTGCAGGATCCTGGGCTTGAGGAAGTGCAACTCCTGGGCCCAGGGGCCGCCGCGGGCCTCCACCCAGAGTTCCTTGCGGCGGAAGTCCAGGAGCCGGGTTTGGGCCAGCATCTTGGCGGGCAGCACCGCTTCCCAGACCCGGCGGATCTGCTGCCGCTCCTTCAGGGCCGCCAGGTCCCCGGGGTTGAGAAACCCCTGGAGAATTTCCTTGACGGCCACCGGCCGGGAGCCCGACCTTTGCCTGGACATAAAACTTTTCTCCAATTCCTCGCGGGAGCGGGTCTGAACCCCGCCCTGACAACGTCCGGGGTTAAGCCCGGTGAACCTGTTCCGAAGAAGCGGGAGAGGAGCAGGAGTACGGCCCCTTACAATCCCACTCCCAAACCCTCTCCACAAACCCATATAGGGGGGTGGGAGGGGAGATTGAGGGGAGGGCGATTGTAAGCCCCCGGCCCTCCCCTCCACCAAACTTTGCAACAAACTACGGCGCCATCTTCTCCCGGGCCCGGGCGAACCCCGGGGCCGCGGCGGCAATGACCGCCTCGGCCACGCAAAAGGCCAGGCGGAAGTAACCCTGCCGCCCGAACCCCCGCCCCGGCACCGCCAGGATGTTTTCTTCCTTGAGGCGGGCCACGCAGGCCAGGTCGTCCCCCCCCGGGGCCTGGGGGAAGAGGTAGAAGGCCCCCTTGGGCTTGATAAAATCATAGCCGGCCCGGGTCAGCAGGTCGCAGAACAGTTCCCGGCGGCGGGCGTAAGGCGCCAGATCCACCGAGACCTCGGTGAGGTTGGCCACCACCCGCTGCATCAGGGCCGGGGCATTGACGAACCCCAGGATGCGGTTGGCCAGCACCATGCCGGCGTGCAGTTCCCCCCGCCCCGCGGCCCGGGGGCTCACCGCCACATAGCCCACCCTTTCCCCGGGGATGGACAGGTCCTTGGAAAAGGACGTGGCCAGCACCGTGTTGGGATAGGCCTCGAAGATGCTGGGCAGGCTGAAATCGTCGTAGACCAGCCGCCGGTAAGGCTCATCCGCCACCAGGTAGACGGGCCGGCCGTGGTG
Source organism: Desulfobaccales bacterium (assembly GCA_036396255.1). GTDB lineage: Bacteria > Desulfobacterota > Desulfobaccia > Desulfobaccales > 0-14-0-80-60-11 > DASWLF01. Next base: position 474 of record DASWLF010000426.1, on the reverse strand, counting down.
GCCCGCGTGGTGGGTGAGGAACCGCCCCAGCTCCATCAAAGCCGGGGCCTCATAGACCTGGCCGGTGGGGTTGTTGGGGGAGTTGACGATGACCGCCCGGGTCCGGGGGCTCAGGGCCTGCTCCAGGGCCTTCAGATCCAGCTGGAAGTGCTCGTCGGTCTCCACCACCCGGGCCACCCCGCCGTGGTTGTCGGCGTAGAACAAATACTCCGGGAAAAAGGGGGCAAAGACCACCACTTCGTCGCCGGGGTCCAGCAGGGCCTTGAGGATGACGTTGAGACCGCCGGCGGCGCCGCAGGTGAGGATGAGGTCGTCGCTCCGGAAGTGGAGCCGGTGCACCCGGCTCAGGTGTTCCGCCAGGGCTTGGCGGGTAGGGGCCAAACCGGCGTTGGGCATGTAGCAATGGAGGCCGGGGCGCGGGTCCGCAACTGCCGCCCGCAGCTCGTCCTTGAAGCGGGCCGGGGGCTCCAGGTC
>DASWLF010000425.1:0-7538 GCA_036396255.1 Desulfobaccales bacterium | reverse complement strand
CCTGCCGGCGCCGGCGGTGCTCGCGGCCCTGGTCATGGCCAGGAGGTAAATCAACCGGACTTCTCCCGGCCGGCGCTCTGGTTTTGGCCCCAAAGACATTCCTCCCTTGCTGAAAATTACTAAATCAGGGTAAAATGATCTAAGGCGCCTTAGCAGGAGGTAAGTCATGTTATTAGAATATTGGGAAAAGAAGAGAGTGACCCGAGACGATCTGGCAAAAGAGTTGACCTCCCTGGGAATCAGCGACCCGGAGCAAATCCGGGTGATTGCCGGGATCGTAGAGGAAAAAGGTGAAGCCACCATTTCTCATTATCATTTTGGCGCGCCTTCCGGAGAGCGGCACGGAAGTCTGACGGTTTGCCATGATCTCGGCCGCGGCGCCATTCGCTTCGGCCCCAATATTCGCTGGGGCCAATGGGACGAGGGCTACGAAGTCCTGACCCTGGAAAATGGGGAAAAATTTTCCTATGAAGGCAAACCCATCGATGAAGGGGACGATGGCGCCTGTTCGCTGGGCAATATCTGAGATTCACCCGGAGGCAGCGATGACCATGTTTTTCTTTGATGACAAAGAGGACCTGCCGGAATATCAGGCCTTCCGGAAGAAGGATCAGCCCCTGGAGTTAGTCTATCTTGAGCTCCGGGTGGCCCTCAAGGAAGCCGAGTCTTTTCTGGGCGCCCACCCGGGGGACCGGGAAGCCCAGACCAACGTGGATGAATTGAAGCAGAAGGTGGCGGAGCTCGAGCGGCAGGCCCCCTGGCTCACCCTGGACTATCCGTTGGAATTCTTGCTGTGGTGTCCCCCCCATGGCTGAGGGCAGCCCCGGACCACCGGCCTCCCCCGGAACCGATACCCTGGAATGTCCTAAGTGCGGCAGGGTTCTGGACCCTGAGCGCCATGGGGACCTGATCTTTGACGGCCGGGTGTGGTGCGACCGCTGCCACGAGTACGATCGGGAACTGATCCGTCCCCGGGATTTTCAAGAGATCAAGGCCTGGAGTCAATTGCTTTGTGAAACCCTGGGCCTGGATCCGGTTTCCCTCCGAGAAGACTCCAACCCCGCCCTATTTCGCAAAGAGGCCTCGGTGGTGCTGGCGGAGGCCGAGCACCGGCAAAGGTCCATCGTGTTCTACCCCCCGGGGTTGCGGCTGACCACCCTCTGTCACGAACTGGCCCATATTTTTACCGGCCAGGATCATGACCCAGAATGGGCCGGGACTTTTGCCCGGCTGGTTGCCTGGGCGAGGTCCCGGTTGGCACAAGATCAGGGCCCCGAGGGTTTCCAGGCCCGCCTACCCATCTATGCCGGGGTGCCGCGGCGGGTTTACTAACCCCCAGGAATTAGAATTATTAGGAAAAACCGCGCCAGGCGGCGCAGGTGTCCATGACCGTCACCCGCATTACGAAAGATGGTAAATACCTGGCCCAGTGCCGGCAATGCGGCGCCTGGGTGGAACTCCAGCCGGAAACCGCCCAGGCCGACCTTTTTTTTGCAATGCGTCAGGCCGAATTTTCCTGCTGCGGCCTTAAACAAGTGGCGAATTTTACCGAGGAAAAGGATGAAATCGATTTTCACTGAGCCCTGCCTGCCAACCGGTAAAATGCCTGGCCGGGCTGCCTCGCCAATATGGAGACTTTGAGAAGGCACTACAAGCTATTGCAAAACCCCTAATACACCTTCCTAGGTCATTCTGAGCGAAGCGAAGAATCTCGTATTTTTAATAACTTGAGATCCTTCACGGCGTTCAGGATGACAGAAAAAATGAGTTTTGCAATGGGTTCTACCCATGCTTCAGCAGGGCTTGGAGAAAAGAGGAAAAGCCCTGGGACCGCAACCCCCGGAGGAGGCCCTCATACATTCCTGAACTCAATATTTCAGGTATATTGCAAATAGCTCGAATTTTTAAGTCGCTTGATAAGTTTCTTATCATAGCAGATAGTACTCATAGGAGGATTGTTGGGATTTTGAGCCGAAAGATCGAGAAAAAAACAGCGGTGCGTTAAACACCGCTGTTCCTTGTTTATCAAGGAGACTACTCCTTGCCCTCTTCGGGGACTTCCTATTCCTTTTCCTTTTTGCCGCGTTCGATCACCTCGGGCGCGGCTTCCTCTTCAACCGGGGCCTCTTCTATGATCTCCTCTTTCTTGGGGGCGGTAGCGACGGCGATGATCTCTTCCAGATCGTCCAGGATTTCCACCTTGTCTGAAAGGACGACATCACGCACGCGGACGCTGTCGCCGAGTTCGGCCAGGCCGGAGATGTTGACCACGATCCGCTCCGGCAGGTCCTGTGCCATGCACTCGACCTCCATCTCGGTCAGGCCGGTGTGGATCACGGCATTGAAGTCCTTGACCGCCGGGGCCGTGCCGGCCAGCTCGATGCCGACCTTGGCGCGCATCTTCTCAGTGAGCGAGACGACCTGGAAGTCCAAATGCACCAGGCGGTTCTTGATAAAATCGCGCTGCTTCTCTTTAACCAGCGCCAGGTACTCCTTCCCGTCCAGGTCGATGGTCACCAGGCTGGACAGGGTCAGGTGGGACAGCGTCTGCGACCCTTCGTGGGCGTCCAGCATGATCGCCGTCGTCTCGATGCGATGCCCATACAGCACGGCCGGGAGTTTCCCTTGGCGGCGCAGGGCGCCCACCTTTTTGCCGACCACGTCACGCTTGGTAGCTTTCAGAACAACTTTCTCCATCTTGCTTAACTCCTCGAGCGCCTCTCACCCAACGGACTTTGACAGACTCGATCAGTCGGATTACCCTCGCTCTTTTCAAGGGTTTGTTTTGCAGAGACACCCGGCTGAGGCTTCTCAGGACAGCATGGTGGTATTCGGCAAAACAGGAAAATGGCATTAAGTTTGGTTTCTTGAAAGAGAGGCGGCCCAGAAGCCGCCTCTTGACTATCCGGAAGTCACGGGGCCAGAGGTGTAGGCTACCCATCTTCGGCCGCCTGAACCCAGTTAATGGCGGTATCCGCCGCCGCCAAAGCCTTTTTGCTGCGGCTTGGCTTCGTTGACTGCCAGGGGGCGCCCGTCTAAACTACGGCCGTTGAGCATGGAAATGGCCTTCTGGCCTTCCATCTTGGTTTCCATCTCCACAAAGCCGAAGCCCCGGGGCTGACCCGTTTGCCGGTCGGTGATAATCTTGGCCGAGGTCACTTCGCCGGCCTCGGAAAAAAGAGTGTTCAGCTGTTCTTCGGTCATCTCGTAGGACAGATTGCCCACGTACAATTTCATACTCATATCTTCTCCTTGTCAGTCTCAGCGGGATGCACTTGCCAGAGGTGTTTCCGGCAGGGTGGTCTCGCTCGGACCGCTAGTTACTTCTGGAGTCGCCTCCGGAATTTCCTCCGCCGGCGCTGTCAGGGTTTTGTTCTGGCGACGTTTCAATTTTTCTTCGCTCTTCTGTTTTCGGGCTATCTCTTTGGTTCGCTTATTCCAGCCATATCGGTTTCGGGCCAAGTATTCACCTCTCTATGGGGCTTAAGATGCCAGAACCCCGAGGGCCATGAGACCGTCGGAGTTCTAACCTTCAGGCTTTAGGCCTAAAGCTTTACCACGTTTTGGGCCTGGGGCCCCTTGGGACCCTGGGTTACTTCAAATTCCACCGATTGTTCTTCTGCCAGGGAGCGGAAGCCGTCACCCTGGATGGCGCTGTGATGCACAAACACATCCGGACCGCTTTCCCGAGTGATAAAGCCAAAGCCCTTGGAGTCATTAAACCATTTTACCGTACCAGTTTCCTTCATTGTGAAACCTCCTGCAGATACTGCAATGATATCCCGCCAAAAAAGCAGGGCGCACAGCAGTCAGGCAAAAAAAAATCGGCGGGGAATTAGCACCCCCGTCCGATTCCTGTCCAGGACTTGTGGCCCGGCTTCAGTCTGACATGCTAAACTTATCATAATTTACAGTAAAATTGCCCAATGTCAAGCTAATTAAAATAACTGTCCGCAGCCTCTCGGGGTCTCCTATTGAGCCCTTATAAATCATAGGATGTCCTCATGCATTTTTAAAATAGTTAATCAGATTTCGTATTGTAAAACTCAATATCTTGCCAATAGCAATGGGTTCTATTTAGTTTCGATATGATATCGGTTTCGGGAATTGTAAGTTGTTGCAGTTAACAACTGGGTGGAGTTTAGGAAGAGAAAACCCCTGCCTGGCCCCTGCTTTTGAGAGTGGCGGCAGGCCGCGCCCCTGTCAGCCCTTAATAGAAGTCCTTCAGGCGGCCCCGAAAGACCACCTCGAATCGGTCCGGTTGGCTCACAAATTCATCGTGCAGGTCGGCCACGTTGACCCCGGCCCAGCGTTTATGGCGGGCGCCGGCGCCGTACAGAAACTTGGCCACCAGCTCCGAGCAGACCGCGTCCACCCCGCGAAAGAATCCGGCCAGGCGCAAGGCGTGCAGGAGCTGCCGCCAGATGGGGTAGACCCGGTCTTTCAGGTAGGCCACTTCGGCCATGCCCCGGTGAAAACGTTCCAGAGTCATGCCCTGCCAGCGGACGATCATCACCTGGGACCGCCGGTAGCGGCGTCTCAGGCCGATGACCCGGGGCCACCAGCGCACGGATTCAAAGATCTGTCCCTCCGCCGAGGTGACCACCGCCGCGTGGTTGTACTCGCTTAAGCCGTCTTTGGCGAACCAGGACTGGAACCAGTTCACCAGGCGAGCCGAAAACCTTTTGCCGGCGAATAGGATGATGTCGCCGGGCCTCAGCTCTCCCTTAGGGGTTGCAGCAGCGGCTGGCATGGTGCGTATCCTGGTTTCTTTGTCCCAATGGTGAAGTTAGCGTGCCCCTGGGCCCTGCCGATTTTTATCAATCGCTTTCAGTAATGTCCGGCAGAGATTTTGCACTTAGGATTAAGCGGCTACATTGATAGAATGTAGCCGCAGGCTTCAGCCTGCGCCTGCACAGGCTGGAAGCCTGTGCCACCAAAGATTTTTTTGATGAAGATGGGAATCCTCGGAAAACCAAAGACATCATTTTCAGACATGTAGGGTGGGCACGGCCCACCTTCATAATTGCTGAATCGCTATCAAGGAAACCCATGCCGCGTCCCCCGGTGGCAGCCGGAGCCCAGCCAACCCACCAGTGTGGCGCTTCATAATTAGCATGACATTCAAAACCGCGGTTTTTTATCCCCCCCTTTTCTAAAGGGGGGTAGGGGGGATTTTATAATAACCTGCTGAAAATCCCCCTAAATCCCCCTTTTTCAAAGGGGGATTTTAAGACTCTTTGAGCTTAGATTTTCATATGATTTGCCATCATACTATTTATGAAGCACCACACCAGTCCCGGCGGCCCTTGAGCGCCGGCTCCTGCCACCAGGCAGACCGGGGAAGGGGACCCGGGTGGGGGAATTTCCCCCCCCGGGCCAGGCCGGCGGCGGTGGCCAGGTCCCGCAGGGTGGTTTCGGTCACCCCCTTGGCCACGCAAAGCCCCAGGGCGGTCTCCTGCCGCAATTTTATGGTTTTGCTGCCGTGAGGCATTAGGAGTGAACACTCACTCACTATTTCTTGCCAATTTAAAGGCCGTTGCCCCGCCTGTCAAGTAATTTTTAAAATTTTTTGAAAAATCAGATGGAGGATTTTAACTGAGGCAACTATGATGGGATCATCAGCCGATTAAACCTTTGATCCAGGCTCCTTATACCGATTCACAAACGAATGGGAAATTTTTTGTAGGGGCGGACCTGCGTGTCCGCCCTCAACCAGGGCGCACACATGGGTGCGCCCCTACATTTAGATATTTGTTTTTTGCATGCGAATCCGTATTAATAATCGTGGGCGGCCGGTGGTTAAGGCTTGGACCATGCCCAGGCATTGCTCGGTCACCGGCCTAAACGGATAAATTTCCAGGGGCCGGGGAGGAAGCCTGGGGCCCAGGTTGACTACCTGCCGGCTTTGGGTTGGCAGCATCAAAACCGCCGGGGAGAGGCTGTGCCAGAGCGACGCCCCATACTGCTGACCGTCTGCCTGGGGGCCTTCATGGCCACCCTGGACAGCAGCATCGTCAATATCGCCCTGCCGCAAATGGCTCGGGATTTCCACAGCTCCCTGGCGGGGATTTCCTGGGTCATGGTCATCTATCTCCTGGTCAACGTCGCCCTGCTCCTGACCAGCGGCCGGCTGGGAGACCTGCTGGCCCCCGGCCGGCTCTACCTCCTGGGACTGGCGCTCTTTACCGGCTCGTCGGTCCTCTGCGGCCTGAGCCCGGGGCTGTCCTTCCTGGTGGCCAGCCGGGCCCTCCAGGGAGTGGGGGCCTCCTTGATGCTGGGCCTGGCTCCCAAGATCATCGCCCTCACTTACCGCGAAGGGGAGCGGGGCCTGGCCCTGGGCCTGTTCTCCACGGCCTTCGCCGCCGGCATCAGCGTGGGGGCGCCTCTGGGAGGGTTCATCACCAGCTATCTGGGCTGGCCCTACATCTTTTTCATCAATATCCCCATCGGGGCGGTGGGCTTGCTGTGGGGCAGGCGCTCCCTAACGGTCCTGAAGGCGCAAATGATCTGGAACCGGCGAGCCTTTGACTTCTGGGGCGCCGCCATCCTGGCCGGGAGCCTGGGGGCGCTTCTCGTTGCCCTGACCCGGATCCGGGGGACCGGGGCAGACGGCCTGGCCCTGGGAACCCTGGCCCTGGCCGCCGGCTTGTTCATCCTGTTGATTGCGGTGGAGCGCCGCCAGGAAGCCCCGCTGCTCCATGGAGGGCTGTGGCGCAGCTGGCCTTTCGTCGTGGGGTCCCTGGCCGTGGTTTTGACTTTTGCCGCGGTGATGGGGGCTTTCTTCCTGCTGCCTTTCTTTCTGGAGCAGGTTTATGGGTACAGTCCCCAGCAGGTCGGGCTGCTGTTGGCGGCCTTGAGCGTCACCAACGCCCTGGTGGCGCCCCTGGGAGGCTACCTGGCGGACCGCTGGGGCAACTTGCTGGTGCTGCGCCTCGGCACCGGCCTGGTCCTTCTGGGTCTCGGCTCTCTGCTGCTCACCCAGCCCCAGGATACCACTCTCAGCCTGACGGGGCGTCTGGTCCTCATCGGCCTGGGGTTCGGACTGTTCCAGGCGCCCAACTTGAGCGAGATTCTCCGGGACGTGGCCCCGTCCCTCATCGGCCTGGCCGCCAGCACCAATGCGGTCCTCAAGAACCTGGGGGCGCTGTTGGGGATTACCGCCACGGTGACGGTCTTCGCCCGGTTCAACCTGCATCAGGTCTGCCTGGGGCCGGGGATCTACCTGAACATTTCCTCCTTCCACCACGCCTTTGCGGTGGTCGCCCTGGTGGGGGCTTTGAGTTGGCTGACCAACCTCTTGCCGCGTAAGCAAAGATCCTGAGGCCGATAACCACGGCCGGCCGTTTCTTTTTAACCCCAAAAAAAATATAATAGTCTGCGATGCTTAGGATTAAGAGCCTGCAAAAGAGGTTGATCATCTTTTTGCTGCTGCCGGTGGCCGTCTTTCTAGCCGCCATGGGCCTGGTGGGGTATTTTTATATCCGGGACAGCCTGTTCAAGGAGTGGCAAGAAGCGGCCATCCTGCGGCTGGAGCG
>DASWLF010000424.1:0-3759 GCA_036396255.1 Desulfobaccales bacterium | reverse complement strand
CTGCGGGCCCGGGTCCGGGGGGAGAAGTTCGACCCCACCCGGCATCCGGAGAGAACCGGCGTCAAAGCAGCCACCTATCACCAGCTGAGGATCGGCCGGGAAGCCGGCGTCTGGCAGGCCACGGTGATTTTTGATTTGTGAGTAGTCAGAAGCCGGTAATCAGAAAAATGTTAGAAACTATTTCAAACCCTGGTTTCATAATGAAATGTCATTCTGAGCGTAGCGAAGAATCTCGTATTTCCAATAAGTTTAGATCCTTCACTCCGTTCAGGTTAACAGAAAAAACCGGTTTTGAAATAGCTTGTAGCACTACGAAAAAACTGACAACTGACAACTGGCAACTGATTTTATGGTAACGCTGCGGCAGATCGACGACTATCGCTGGGAGATTCCCCGGGAGGGCAAGATGCGCACCCGGGGGCTCATCTTCTGCTCCAAGGAGATGCTCCCGGATGTTCAGGGGGATCAGAGCCTCCAGCAGGTGGCCAATGTGGCCACCCTGCCGGGCATCGTGGGGCCCTCCCTGGCCATGCCCGACATTCACTGGGGCTACGGCTTCGCCATCGGCGGGGTGGCGGCTTTCAACCTGGACCAGGGGATCATCTCCCCCGGCGGCGTGGGCTATGACATCAATTGCGGGGTGCGCTTGCTGCGCACCAAGTTGCACCGGGACCAGGTGCAGCCCCGCATGGAAGAATTGGTGAACATCCTGTTCGGCAACATTCCCTCCGGGGTGGGTTCCCGGCGCAAGGACATGAAGCTCACGGCCGCCAACCTGAAAAAGGTCCTCCGGGACGGCTGCCGCTGGGCGGTGCAGGAAGGTTACGGTTCCGCCGCGGACCTGGAGCACATCGAGGCCGGGGGCCGCATCGACGGCGCCGACCCCGACATGGTGTCCCAGTTTGCCATGGATCGGGGGAAAGACCAGCTGGGCACCCTGGGTTCCGGCAACCATTTCGTGGAAGTGGGGCAGGTCGTGGAAATTTACGATAAAAAGATAGCCGCCGCCCTGGGGCTGTTCCAGGACCAGGTGACGGTCATCGTCCACACCGGCTCCCGAGGCCTGGGCCACCAGGTGTGCGACGACTACATCAAGGTGATGCTCAAGGCGTCCGCCAAATACGGCATCGAGCTGCCGGACCGCCAGCTGTGCTGTGCGCCCCTGGGCTCGCCCGAGGGCCGGCAGTACCTGGCGGCCATGTCCGCGGCGGCCAACTTTGCCTTTGCCAACCGGCAGATGATCACCCACTGGGTCCGGGAGAGCTTCGAACAAGTCTTTCAGATGGGGCCCCGGAACCTGGGGATGGAGCTGGTTTACGACGTGGCCCACAACATCGCCAAAATCGAAACCCACACGGTGGACGGCAAAAGCCAGAAGCTTTGCATTCACCGCAAAGGGGCCACCCGGGCCTTCCCGCCTGGGCATCCCGAGGTCCCCGAGGCCTACCGGGAGACGGGCCAGCCGGTGCTCATCCCCGGGGACATGGGCCGGTATTCCTTCGTCCTGGTGGGCACCCAGCAGGCCCTTACCGAGACCTTCGGCAGCACCTGTCACGGGGCCGGCCGCAGGATGTCCCGGCACGCAGCCCAAAAGTTGGCCAAGGGCCGCTCCATCGTCAGGGAACTGGCGGAGCGGGGCATCATCGTCCGGGGCGCCGGCCGCGCCACCATTGACGAGGAGATTTCCGAGGCTTACAAGGACGTGGCCAGCGTGGTAGACGTGGTACACGGAGCCGGCATCGCCAAGAAGGTGGCCAAGCTCAAACCCCTGGGAGTGATGAAAGGATAGTTTTTAGTTTCAAGTTTCGAGTTTCGAGTTAAAAATAAAAGGGAAATATGCCAGCAATTACACTTCCATACGGTAATAACGAGTTCAATTCTGAAGACCTAAAAGAATATATTATAGGTACAGGCAGAAATTTCATAATACAAGGACAGGTGGCATGCCGAAGAGAAGGCCATCCTAAGCCCAGTAGCTTGGATTGTTGGCTAAGAGACAATTATGCAAGAAATCCAGATACAAAACAGGCAGTCAATGAAGTAATAGAGGCTCTCATAGATACCGGAGAATTTGAGGAAGGAAGATTTATCTGCCCTGATAGTGGAAGACGAGTCAAGGGGATAAGGATAGCAGTAGATTAGCGTCATTTGCCAAAATCTGCGATAATTTCATGCAGTGGGCATGGCCCACCATCAAAAATGTAGCCGCAGGCTTTAGCCTGCGCCAGCACAGGCTGGAAAGCCTGGGCCACCAAATTATTTTCAGAATGACGCGTTTTTAACAGAAAACAGAAAACTCGAAACTCGAAACTCGAAACTCGAAACTCGAAACTTAAATGTTTGACCGTTTATCCGACAAACTGGCCGCAGTCTTCAAGAAGCTGAAAGGCCGGGGCAAGCTCAGCGAGGCTGATGTGAACGAGGCCTTGCGGGAGGTGCGCCTGTCGCTCCTGGAGGCCGACGTCAACTACAAGGTGACCAAGGCCTTCATCGACCGCCTCCGGGAGCGGGCCGTGGGCGAGGAGGTCATGCGCTCCCTGACCCCGGCCCAGCAGGTGGTTAAAATCGTCCACGAGGAGCTCACCGCCCTTCTGGGCGGCGAGTCGCCCCGCCTGGACCTTTCGGGCCGCCCCCCGGTGGCCCTGATGCTGGTGGGGTTGCAGGGCTCCGGCAAGACCACCACCGCGGGGAAACTGGCCCGGCGCCTCAAGAGCCAGGGGCGCCAGCCCTATCTGGTGCCCGCGGACGTGCAGCGTCCCGCGGCCATCGAGCAGCTTAAGCGCCTGGGCGCGGATATCGGGGTGGCGGTACACCCCACGGACCCGGGGGACAACCCGGTGGCCATCGCTGCCTCCGCCATGGAAGCGGCCTACAGCGCCGGCTTTGATACGGTGATCCTGGACACCGCCGGCCGCCTGCACATCGACGCCCCCTTGATGGCGGAGCTCAAGGCCGTCAAGGACAAGACGGCCCCCCGGGAAATCCTCCTGGTGGCCGACGCCATGACCGGGCAGGACGCGGTGCAGGTGGGCCAGAGGTTTCACGACCTCCTGAACCTCACCGGGGTCATCCTCACCAAGATCGAAGGCGACGCCCGGGGCGGCGCGGCGCTGTCCATGCGGGAAGTCATCGGCCGGCCCATCAAGTTCCTGGGGGTGGGCGAAAAGCTGGACGCTCTGGAGGTCTTCCACCCGGACCGCCTGGCTTCCCGCATCCTGGGCATGGGGGACGTCCTCAGCCTCATCGAAAAGGCCCAGGAGGTCTTCGACGCCGACCAGGTCCAGGCCCTGGAGAAGAAGCTGCGCCAGGAAGCCTTCACCCTGGACGACTTCCGGGAACAGTTGCGCCAGCTCAAGAAGATGGGCTCCATGGACCAGTTGCTCAGCCTGATCCCGGGATTGGGCAAGGCCAAGGCCCTCAAGGACCTGAAGCCGGATGACCGGGAACTGAAACGGGTGGAGGCCATCATCAGCTCCATGACCCCCGACGAGCGGGCCGACCACCAGATCATCAACGGCAGCCGCCGGCGGCGCATCGCCCTGGGGAGCGGCACCTCGGTGCAGGACGTCAACCGGCTGCTGAAGAACTTCGCCATGACCCAGAAGATGATCAAACAGGTGACCCAGGGAGGGAAAAAGGGGAGAGACAAGTTCCCCATGAAGTTTTTTTAAAAGATTTTTGGGGGAGGGGGCTAAGGGCTTTTTCGTAAGTAGCCCTTACACTTACAAAAAACTCCCCCAAACCCCCACCCCCAATCCC